>JBFWYJ010000090.1:0-10150 GCA_050186555.1 Bacteroidia bacterium | reverse complement strand
TAATGAAGGCATCTAGCTCATCAATTGATGATTCAAACTTGAATGCGTCATTCAATTTGTAATAATTGCTTAGGTCATATGTATGTTTGTACGCATATTTAGCAAGGTCTAATCTGGCATCATCAAACTTAAACTCTAACATTAATTCTTTTACTTGTGAGGAAAGCATGCAGTTTCTATCCAATGCCTGTTTAACAATTTTCATTTTGGCATCTTCAAAATTCTTAGTGGTCATGCTCTTTTTCAACTCAGAAAAAGACTTGGTTGACATAGGATTAGAACAACCCACTTCACCATTGTATCCGGGTAATGGCTCTGCTTTCTTTACCTCTGTTTTCGAAACTGCTGTTACAGTTTTAGGCTCACTCATGCCGCCGCTTGTTGTAACTTTTGAAGTTGAAGAACTAGGTGTTACATTGGTACCACTACTCGCATGTGAGCTACTTGTTGTAACTGTTTGAGAAGTAATTGTAGTTGTTTGGTTAAATGATTGGTTGTTCGTTTGTCCGCTTGAATTCTCGTTAACATTAACGTTAACATTCATCCCCATCATATCAATTCCAACTGAAGTGTTAACCGAATTTGGATTGGAAGTGGCTTGCGATTGGGTAGTGGTTTCAGTTACCTGTACTTTTGTTGTTGTGTTTCCGTTTATAGATACATTTTCAGACGTAGAAATACTAGTTTGTCCGCCGGCATTATTCATACTGGTATTATCACTTACGTTAATTGATACGTTTTCATTCATTGTTGTATTAGCAGCATTTGTTTCGCTGACATGAACCACATTGTTTTGTTCTTTTGTTGGTTCAACAGTAGTATAGTGCACAACAGACTGTGTTTTATCAACTTTTTCACCGGAAATTGGCGCCATACTAACCGGTCTAATTTTATAAACTGCCTTTTTTGTAAGTTTGATTGTATATACGAACTCCTGATTTTTCACAGGCTCACCGCCATCAGCCAAATATACATTTTGACTAACTTCTCCCTTACCTTTTTCAGAGAAAACAACTTTCACCTTATACATTGGCTGTATCAAATCAAGCACTTTTACGTTAGTTTGTGGTTCAAGGTTTTGTTTTACACCATTCACAATGAGGTAAAATGGCTCTCCATTTTCAGAAAAAACCACTAAATTATTTTGTGCCGACAAATTAAATCCGAACAGCACTGTAATTAGTAACAATAGATGTTTCATAAGCGTTATATTTTATTTATTGATAAGGCAAATTGTATGCAAAACTATCTCAATTTATATTCCTTTAACAATTATTTTCCGAATTCGCTTCCATCGTAAGCCCATTTAAGATAAACGGCACCCCAAGTAAAACCACCTCCAAATGCTGAAAAAACCAAATTGTCACCTGGTTTAAGTTGCCTCTCATAATCCCAAAGTAAGAGAGGTAATGTTCCTGCGGTAGTATTACCATAACGCTCAACATTTATCATCACTTTATCCGGACCTAAGCCCATTCTCGAAGCTGTTGCGTCAATTATTCTTTTATTGGCTTGGTGAGGAACAAGCCAAGTTACATCATCCGACTTAAGGCTATTTCTTTCCATAATGTCAGCACTTACCTCAGCCATATTATAAACAGCATGCTTAAAAACAGCTTGTCCTTCCTGATAGACAAAATGCTGTTTTGCATCAACAGTTTCATGAGAAGCAGGATGTAAAGAGCCTCCTGCCTTAATGTTTAAATGCTGAACTCCACTTCCATCACTATGTAAAATAGAATCTATTAATCCATATCCATCTTCATTTGGCTCCAATAAAACGGCACCACCGCCATCCCCAAAAATTACACATGTCTGACGGTCTTCATAATTAATAATTCTGCTCATCATGTCAGCACCTGCTACAATAACCTTTTTGTATTTGCCAGTTTCAATAAACTGGGCACCTGTTACCATACCATAAATAAAAGCAGAACAAGCTGCAGATAAATCAAATCCCCAGGCGTTTTTAGCACCCAGCTTATCACAAATAATATTTGCAGTTGAAGGAAATCCTAAATCCGGTGTAATAGTACCGCAAATGATTAAGTCAATTTCTTCTGCGCTAATCTTTCGCTTATTAAGTATTTCTTTTATTGCTGCTACACATATATCTGAAGTAGCCTTATTAGGGTCTTTTTCGATATGCCTTTGTTTGATACCAGTTCTAGTGATTATCCATTCATCACTGGTGTCTATCATCTTTTCAAGATCGAAATTGGTTAAAACATTTGGCGGCAGATAGCCTCCAACAGCAGTTATGGCTGCTCTGAGCATATTAATTAAATAACTTGTTAATTTTTTCGTTCAAATTTGATTCAGCTACATCCTTAGCTAATAGCAACATGTTTTTAAAAGCGACAGGACTGCTGATACCGTGTCCAATCATTACAGTTGAGTTAATACCAAGAATTGGAGTTCCACCATATAATTCGTAGTTGAATTTATCGAAATACTCATCACTTCGCTTACGCTGCATTATTAATCGGTAAAATGCTTCAGCTGTTTTCAATACAATGTTGCCCACAAATCCATCACAAACAATTACATCAGCTTTGTCATCAAACAAATCTCTACCTTCAATATTTCCAACAAAATTAAACTCCTTTGTATCCTTCATTAACGTGTATGTTGATTGCGTTACTAAATTTCCTTTCTCTGCCTCTTCTCCAATATTTAATAATGCTACACGAGGATTCTCAATGTTATAAACCTCTTTTGCATACATAGACCCTAAAACGCCAAATTGATAAAGAACGTCCGGCTTACAATCTGCATTAGTTCCCACATCCAGCATAATCCCAAACCCACCGTTTAATTTGGGTAGAATAGTTGTGATGCAAGGACGAATCACTCCCGGGATTGCTTTAACGGTAAACATACTTCCCACCAGCATTGCACCAGTATTTCCTGCTGAAGCAAAACCATCAATCTGTTTTTCCTTAAGCATTCTGAAACCAGCAGCAATGCTGCTTTGCGGTTTCTGAGATAAAGCGCGGGTTGGATGTTCTGCCATATCAACAACCTGCGTAGTATGTACAAAATCAAATAATTCAGAATCAATTGACTTCTTACTTAGAAATTTCTTAGCGTATTCAGAGTCGCCGATGAGCACCAAACGTACATTTTCCGGAAGTTCTTTTTGAGCAAGGATTGCACCTTCCAAACAGTTGTCCGGCGCATAATCACCTCCCATAATGTCTAAACCAATTTTCATAGATTTATAGTATGCAAAGTAGAAAAGTACTAATTATTAACGAATTAGACATCTTAAATTTTTAATAGTTTTATTTAATAAAAAAGCGGCTAAAAGCCGCTTTACAATAACGCATTTGATACATTAAGCCTTTTCCATTACGACTTTCCCTTTGTAATACAGTTTACCTTCCAACCAATAAGCTCTATGTCTTAAATGAGACTCTCCGGTAACAGTATCCTTAGTTATAGTCATCTCTGGCGCTTTGTATGTCGAACGACGTGAATCTCTACGTGATCTCGACAATTTTCGTTTCGGATTTGGCATATACTATAGATTTAATTCTTATTACTTTTTTTTAATTTATTCAACTCCTTCCACAAATCATTTTCCGAAGAAGAATCGTCAAAGGTACTGTTTTCTTTTAATTTACGCAACACCGATTCATCACATTTTGCTTCATTATTTTCGATTTCACAAGGTATTTTTCTTGCCGGAATGGCCGTAAAAATGTACTCGAATAGAAATTTACCCACATCAATCTGGGTTTCCCCTTGTTCAATAAACAAAACCTCATCATCGCTACTATCCGGGTCTCCGAATTTGATTACTAAGCTTTCGGACTGACTGATTGGCAATGGGTTATAAGCCAAACAGCGGTCACAGGGAACAGTGATATATCCATCCAATAAGAAATCAACCTTCATTACATTGTTTTGCTTAATTAGGTTAGCTTCAACAGTAATAGCCAATTGTGTAACTTCTTCAATAGGGAATATTTCCAAGAATTTATCGTCTAATTCGAACCGAAATAGATGCTCGCCGGCTTCTAAGCCATTGATATTTAATATATAAGGGGACTTCGCCATTAAAAAAGGGAGGCAAAGATAAGTTAATTTAAAGGATAAATCAAATTAAAACCAAGCGAGGAAATTCACTTAATTCTCGAATCCAAAAAGCTAGGAACTACTCGTAAGTTCCGTTGCGCTGAGCTTCTTTTTTGTAACGTATCAAACGTAAGCACCAATAGCCCAATAATCCAATTACAAATGCAGATATGAATACATTAGGAATTTGCCCCATAGCTTTCATTCCCTTGAATATCCATTCAAAGAAAGAACCTGTTGCTTCAAAAACATCTGTCCATGTGATTATAAGTGACTTCATATGATTTAAGTATAATTAGTGTCTGATATAATTAGTAAGTTTACGGAACAAATATAAAAAAAGATTTGTATTTAAAAAACGATGTTTGTTAGTAGGATAAATCAAGGTTTTAGAGGCTCATCTCTGTTGTTGTTTATCTTATTTTTTCTTTTTTTAGTTTTAGGTACTTTTTCTGTTAAATCAGATGGCGGATTTATATATCCAAACCTGTATTTCAACTACTTATCATCACAATTAGATTCACCTGTCTTAATAATGTTAATAAACCAAATCTTACTGGCTTTAGGTATGGTGTTAGTTGGATATATCGTCTCGAATGAAGAAATTACAGAAAAACAGAACTACTTGCCTGTAATAATATATTTCTTTATTGGATCCGCGGGCATATATAGAAATCAAATCTCAATATTTCTATTAAACAATCTTTTCATTTTATTTGCCATACTTAAATTCCTTTCAACATATAGAAAGGATTCCGCACTGAGCGAGCTGTTTATTGCCTGCTTTTGGTTATCTATAAGTTTTTACTTTAATAGCGGCAATATTTTTATTATTCCATTTATTTTTATTGCCATGGTGATATACAGGCCTTTTATTTGGAAGGAATACTTAATATGTATGCTTGGATTAATAATTCCAATCTATATGTATGAAATGCTCGCTTACACTTTTGAGTTTAATCAATGGTATTTTTTTGAAAGTTTAGCTACTTTATTCAACAAGTTTCGCCAACCGGTGTTTAAGATAAATTTTTTACCCTTTCTTAGCAGTTTAATATTACTATTTATTATGAGCATTTTTTACTTTATTGCCCAAGGACTTGGTAATACTGTTAAAAAACAGAAAACGAAAACAACTTTTTTTTGGATGATGCTTTGCCTGCTACCAATGATTTTCACCTTTGGACTAAGCTATTCTCATATTTTAATTCTATATGCAGTACCTGTTTCCTTTTTAATAGGTGAGTACTTATTTGAATTTAACAGCAAAAAGTTAATCAATATTTCTTGTTTTGTACTATTGATAACAAGTCTATTTTATCTTTTATCGAAAACTAATTGGCTTGACAATATCTTACCTAACTTCTAGTAAGGGTCAACATTAACAATTATTTTAAACACAGACTTTTTATTTTGAATATGCAAGTCAATAATACAATTACTTATTGCTAATTTCAGTTTTGAAACATTTTCGCTTTTATCAGTTTTTATCAGAATTTTTTTGAGGAAGTTGTTTCTTAATTTTGGAATCATTGGATATTCGGGACCTAATATTTCATTTGTTTTAATTTCCCTTAAAGCTTTGGCCAACTCATTAGAAAGAAAATTTAACTCATCTACATTTTTAGATTGAACCGTGATTTCAATTAACCTGTTAAAAGGTGGATAAGAATATTGTTTACGTTCATTTAGTACCAAATCGTAAAAATCTTTTTCACTATAATCTTTTAGACATTTCAATACACTATGTTCAGGCTGGTTGGTTTGAATATATATTATTCCATTTCCATCTTTTCTTCCGGCACGCCCCTTTAATTGCACAATTAGTTGATAAGCTCTTTCAAAACTTCTGAAATCAGGAAAGTTCAATAAAGAATCAACATTAATAATCCCAACCACATCAACATTCTGAAAGTCCAACCCTTTTGTAACCATTTGAGTTCCTATTAAAATATCGATTTGCTTATTTTCAAAATCATCAATTATCTGCTTATACTTTAATTTAGACCTTGTCGAATCTAAATCCATTCTAGCAATTTTCGCTTTAGTAAAAACTAGTTGTAAATCTTCTTCAATCTTTTCTGTGCCTAGTCCTTTAAGTTTAATGTCATGGCTACCGCAAGCCGGACAAAGGTTTGGCGGAGTACTTTGATGTCCACAGTAATGACAAGATAATATATTTGAAGCTTTATGATAAATCAATGGTACATCGCAATTTTTGCAATAAATTACATGTCCACAAAAATTACATTGGGTGTATGGAGCAAATCCTCTTCTGTTTTGAAATAGGATAATCTGTCTTTTGTTTGAAAGCGTTTGGTTAATTGCATTATAAAGTTCTTTTGTTAAAACTCCATGCATTGTTAGTTCATCTTCATTCTTTCTGATATTGCAAATCTTAATTTCTGTTTCATCAGATGTAAAATATTTTGACTTTAATTGAACATATTTATACTTATCAATCCTTGCATTATAATAGCTTTCCATCGAAGGAGTTGCCGTTCCAAGAATGACATTAGCGTCAAACAGTCTTGACAAATAAATTGCGGCATCCCTTGCATGATATCTTGGTGCAGGTGATGATTGCTTAAAAGAATAATCGTGCTCTTCATCGATAATAATTAACCCCAATGCTTTAAACGGCATAAATAAGGCAGAACGGGCTCCTACCACTATTTGATATGGCGAATCAATTTGACCATCGTTATAATTTAACACTTCATTCCAAATTTCCACTCTTTCATTTTCATTAAACTTTGAATGGTATACGCCAACTTGCTTGCCAAACACCTTTTTCAGTCGATTAATTAACTGATAAGTCAATGCAATTTCCGGAATTAAATACAAAACTTGCTTTCCTCTGGCGATAGTTTCGTTGATTAGCTCAATATATATTTCTGTTTTTCCACTACCTGTAATCCCATGTAGTAATACAGGCTTTTGCTCTTTAAAACCATTTTGGATTTCTGAAAAAGCCACGTTTTGTGCCGCACTTAACTTTACAACCGATTCTCCTTCCGATTTATCAACTACTCGATTCTGCTCTTGCGCGTACTCAATAATTACATTTTTCTTAATCAGCTGGTTTAAAACACCGGCAGAAACCAATTTAGAAAGTTCATCCTTCCTGACAAAAGCCTCTTGACTTTTTGAAATCAAAGTTTTAAAAGCCAATAATACCTCGACCTGCTTAAAAGCTTTCTTCTCAAGTGAACTTATTAAATTTCTAAATGAGTGTTCATGAATAAACTCAGAATTTAAAGACAAGCATTTAATAATTTTTGGTTTGTAT
Organism: Bacteroidia bacterium; assembly: GCA_050186555.1. Classification (GTDB taxonomy): domain Bacteria; phylum Bacteroidota; class Bacteroidia; order B-17B0; family Aurantibacillaceae; genus Aurantibacillus. Next base: position 2,775 of record JBFWYJ010000090.1, on the reverse strand, counting down.
TTTTCCTTAACTTCCTCATTTAATTCTATAATGCCTTTCTTAACCAGCTTATTTATTTCCTTTTGAATTGAAGTCATTCCAATTTTTTTTGAAAGACTGTCAATATCTATACCATCTGAGTTCTGCAAAACAGAAAGAATTTGATGCTCCTGTTCTGTGAAGCTATCATAACTAAATTCTTCCAATGAAACAGAATCGTTTAAAGAAACAAAGGACGCACTACTAAGCTTCAATCCGGAAGGTAACGCAGCATTCATCACATCTCCTATAGTTGAAAAATAGTAGCCGGCCAACCATTGCCAGAATGTTAGTTGAATCTGAGAAACTATAGGAAAATCATCCAGGACTGCTTCCAAATATTTTGCTTGGTAGTTCTCAGGAGCTGTCTGGTGGATGTTTAAGATAATTGCTGTGTAAATTCTCTTTTTTCCAAATTGAACTAAAACCCTTTTGCCAATTTCAATTTCATTGTTGTGGATTGCGGGAACTCTATAAGTGTAAGTTTTGGAAACACTTAAAGGTAATATTACATCCACAAAATATGTCTTTACGTCCATCAACTTAGCAAATAAGCCGCAACAACACCAAAGATCATAATCAAAATTTTAGAAAATGAATATTTGTGTTCATCGCCCGTTTCAAAAACAATTGCAGTTGATATGTAAAGGAAGATACCAATCACCAGTGCGTCGGTTATGTATTGGTAGTCTGTCACATTTAATACGGTTAACTTATGAATAAAATAACTGACAGTATATCCCAAAGGAGCCATTAAGGAGAAAGCTATTAATAAAATTAAAGATTTCACTATTGATTGATGATGCTCTTTTAATAAGGTTACAAATAAAAATGAAATAGGAATGTTGTGTATAATTAGTCCGAGTAATAACTGATACCGTGCATCTCCACTTATATAGCTTTCTTCCAGTCCGGAAATCTGATGATGATAAATTGGCAACCCTTCTAAAAAGGAATGAATAAATAATCCTGCTATAATGCCTATAGGAAAACTATGCTTACAATCCGCCTGATGATGGTGACTATGACCGTGCTCTAAACCTGAACTAATATTCTCTAACAACAGCTGTAGAGAAAATCCAACAACAATAAATAACCCGCTTAACTTAAAATTTGATTGCCCATACACTTCCGGCAATAAATGCATTATTGTTAACGAAAATAAATAGGAAGCACTAAAAGCCAGAATGTGCTTAAAGGAGATTGATTTTATTTTAATCACCCAGGCTAACAAACCAATAACTATTATTGGTAAGGAAAGTGCGAAAATTGGTGCTAACAAATTCATGGTTTTTTAAATACTATTACAAGTCGGTTTGATGTTATTTTATCAAACTCTTCTAAATTGTAATTTCCAAAATACTTATCGGTTACAAAGTTATGTCTATTTGCAATTTCTTCTAATTCAATTTTACTAAAAAGCCGCACTTTTTCTTCAAATTGAAAATTCTTACCATTATGCGCAAAATTAATTCTATTACAAATGAATCCGTTTTCAATTCTTTTATTCAATATGAAATCTATATTGTCACATCTCACCTTCTTTTCCTGCTCATAATTTCTAATAACATAATCAACGTTTAGGAAATCTATAACGAACAATCCATTTCTCTTTAAACTCCAATTAACCGATTCAAAAACCCTATCATAATCATCCTCATTTGTGAAATATCCAAAACTGGTAAACAAATTCATAACAACGTCAAACTTTTCCTTTTCAAAAAATTCTCTCATGTCATGTACTTTAAACTTCAAGTTATTTGATTCATACTTTTTTGCTTCGTTAATACTATTTTCTGACAAATCGGTTCCAAAAACATTCAACCCCAGTTTTGTCATAGCTAAAGCGTGTCTTCCCTTTCCACAGGCATGATCCCAAATTTTTTGACCCTTTTCTATGTTCAGATTCTTTACTAGTTTCTCTATAAAATTTTCTGCCTCGGATTCATTCCGGTGTTTATAGAGCTTGTGGTAATAAGGAGAGTCGAACCAAGTTTCAAACCATTTGTTATTTTCATCCATACTAAAAAAGAATTAGAAAAAAACCGGATTGCTCCGGTTCAATATTAGTACAATTTGAGTTTAACGTACTGATAAGGTTCGTACTTCTTACGATTCATATAATCAGCAGCATAGCGCGGTCCATGAACATGAGAGTGACGCTTAAACAATACGTTAGCTTTATTGGCGTCAGTTTTACTTATACTAGATTCCAACAACTCTTGTGTTTTTTTAGCACGAGAAGATGCCAGCTGCTTATTGTTCTTATATGCTCTTGTTGGCACGGTTGATGCGCTTGAATAAATATCAATCACTACTGAGCGCTCTTTGCTTAACTCTGCAACCTTAGACAGGAAACTAATCCAGGTTTCTTCAGTCTCATCAATTTTATTTCTGTTGTACTTAAAATAGAACTGGTACTCAGCAACAATTTCAGAACCACCAGCAACAGTTACAGCGCCACTACTTTCCGTGTTAATTAATAACGTTCTTTTAACGTTCTTGCCCTTAACAGATGCTCCTTTTATGGCGCTGGTCTTAGAAACTTTGTCATCAAGACTTGCAGAAACAGAGTATACGCCCTTTCTTGATAGAGGAATTTCACTTGCTAATCCGGCTTCGTTTGTATAGTAATAGTTCTTCTCTCCACTTCCATCAATTAATTCTATTTTTGCATTTGCTATAACATTGCCCTTCGTAGACTTCACTAAAACACTTAAATTAATATCAGCTTTCTTGTCTTTATTTGAAGCCATA
>JBFWYJ010000089.1:0-10170 GCA_050186555.1 Bacteroidia bacterium | reverse complement strand
GTGCGCTTGCATTCATCAAGGCGCCTTCTCTCTCACATACCACTATCGTTGGTGTTACCGCTACGCTTGGTACCGGGATTACATTAATTGGTATATAGCTGCTTGTTGTACAGGATACTGTGCCTATGGTGAAAATCGCATTTACTGTGTAATTACCACTAGAAACAGGTTGTACATTATTGATTACATTAGTCTGGGTCGTTGATGAATACCCATTCGGACCAAACCATTCATAGCCCGAAGCACTTAAAGCACTCGCAGAGAAGCTAGCAGTTGTATTTTGGCAAACGTTGTTTGTACTGAAAGCCACAACAGGATTTCTTGGAACAACAGACACATTTGATACAGCATTTGAAGTACATATTAATGTTGTACTAGGACTTGTATAATACGCAGTAACAGAATAATCACCATTCAAAGTTGCATTTACATTTGTAAATGATGGGTTTTGCGTAGTAGTAGTAAAATTATTTGGGCCTTGCCAATAATAAGAAGTGGCACCAACCGCATTAGCTGTTAAATTAATATTGGTGTTTTGACAAACGGTAAAGAATGGCACAACATTTAATGAAGCAACCGGAACAACCTCAGCACTAAAGCTACCAACAGTGGCACACGTTAATGTTTCAGTGTATGGGGCTCCTGTGAAAGTATTAATAATATTTAATGTATAGAACCCTGTATTTACAGGCATTGCATTTGGTATTGTTACAGTGGCAGAGTTTCCTGTGAAGGCATTTGGACCCGTCCATGAATAAGTTACCGAAGCACTCGTTTGAGAACTTGAATTTAAAATCAAATTATCACCTTGGCAAATTGGTCCATTACTTGATAAGACGTTGATTGTTGGTGTCGGATAAACATTTACAGTTACTTGTGTAACAACAGGACAAGAACCCGGAGAAACAGTAACACTATACACACCTGAATTATTTACTTGTGCATTAGGGATTGTTGGGTTTGGGATATTACTTGTAAAAGTACTAGGACCAGACCATGTATACGTTAACGCAACAGTTGCAGCTGCAGATGTAGCAACATTTAAATTTAACTGAGAACCATTACAAAGCGGTCCGTTACTCGTAGCTGTAGCTGTTAAAACGCCTGGAGGTGTAACGCCAATATAGATAGTGTAATCTTCCGATTCACCATAACTATGTTGGTTACAAGGATGAATATTGTTTCCTGAAGTTGCATAAGCACAACGAACACGCATTCTGTATGCACCAGGTGCTTGAGCTGCAGGTATTGTAAAGTTAATATTAGCGAAAGATGCAGCAGGCGGAACACCAGCTGTAGCAGCTACGCGCTCACCAGGAATATCAAAAGTATTGTTTTGATTCCAGTCAATGAAAATAGCAAAACCTTGAGAATAAACATTTCCGGATTGAACTGTACAATTGATAACCTGACCCGGATTTGCTACCATATAATGTTGGCAACCATGGTTGAAATAATTTCTCTGACCTATGTTTGGAAAAGATTGAGAATTACATCCAGAGTTATTATTCACGATATTAACTGCAGCACCGGCTGTGCTGAAACTATTAATGAAATCATTAATCCAGTTACCAGGTTGGTTTGAAGGTCCACCCTGATTACAAGGAGTTGCCCAAGCACCATATAGTGGCATACAATACGGAGCAGGACCAACTAAAGCTTGTGCATTAACCTTTAAGCCACTTAATGATGCGGCTAAGGTTAAACAAACAACAAAATAATTAATCAACTTATTCATAATCTTATCAATCTATTCAATTATTTATAGATGTAAAAACAATCTTTGGCCGGTTTTAGAACTATTACATCCTTAAAGCCCGGTAATTCTACGATAACTTCTTCATTCTGCTTTCTTTTATCTTCGAAACGACTGATATCAATAATAGCTTCATTCAACACTTCGCCTTGCTTTAAATGATTTCTTTTTACAGTAAAAGACTCAGAGAAATACCACATCTGCTTAACGTAATCAAACTTATTAGCTTCTTTCCATTGAGGGAACAATAATGGTCCTCCATGTCTCATTTCTACATAAGGATAAAATTGTTTTTCCTTTATCGGATCCAATTTTACTTTACTCCAGTCTTGAGAAAACGAGAAATATCCCATTCCCATAAAAACTATTAAAACCAAAATTCTCATACTATATTTCATCTTGCGTAATTTTCTTATACAAATGTAACCAGAGAGGCATAGAATACCCAATTTTTCAATCACTCATATGATTCATTCACTCAAAACCTTATCTGTTCTTTTTGTGATTCCCTAAAATCTAAATCGTATTAGTTTTTACAGAAAGCCCCTTGTCAATTCTATATTATTGAAAATCAATAATTTGATTAGATTTGGTTCATTGGGGCGAATTGCGCAAGAAACTAACGAATTCTTTTACTTCTTCCTCCGAATTGTACTTTGAGAAAGAGAAGCGAAACGAGTTTTTAATGTCTCTTTCAGGCACACTCATAGATTTTAAAACATGAGACGGTGCATCAGATTTTGAAGCACAGGCTGAGCCACTTGAAAATGCGAATTTCATTACAGCTTTGCGCAAATTAATTCCTGAAGGGAAAGTGATATTTGAAGTGTTGTAAATTCTGTATCTCGTACTACCATTTATTCTTAACTCAGGTATATCAAGCAATTGGTGTTCAAACTGATTTTTAATTTTAGACACAAATGAATTAATTTCCCAATAATCCCTATCAAATATTTCCATTGCCTTAGCCAGACCAATTATTCCCGGAACATTTAATGTGCCAGCTAACAACCCTTTTTGTTTCCAACCTCCATGTTGAAATGCCATTTGATTTTCAAGATTCTTTTCGTTCTTTACTCGCAAAACTCCTATACCTTTTGGACCATGAAATTTATGGGCACTGAATGCTACTCCATCCGCAAAAACTTCGCTTAAATCCAATTTCATTTTGCCAACAAATTGTGTAGCATCCGTAAAAAACTTTATCCCTCTTTCATTGCAAATCTCTCCAATAGTCACAATATCTTGCAATACACCGGTTTCATTATTTGCCGCCATAATGCAAACTACCTCAGTAGTTGGTTTTATATTTGCTTCTAGTTCTTGTAAGTCGATCCTACCTTCTCTATCAACACCTAAATATGTAATTTCTGCTTTGTTACTTTCTCTCAAAAAATTTAATGTATCTATGACTGCAGGATGTTCAGTTAAACATGAAATAATATGAGGTATTCTATTTTTCACATGACCGACAAGGCATTTCAAATAAACATTAATTGCCTGCGTTGCGCCGGATGTGTATACAATTTCTCCCGGATCACAATTTATAATATTGGCTATTTTCTCAGTTTCTAATTTAATTCTTTCAGAAACTTCCCAACCAAAAGGATGTAAAGTGCTCGCAGGATTTCCATAGCTTGTTGTGAAGTAAGGAATCATTGATTCAATAACCTCATCATCAACACGCGTTGTTGCATTATTATCAAAGTAAATAGTATTCAATTTCACGTGAAAGATTAAATTTACATCCGCTTGGATAAAATTAAAAATAATCATTATTTACTCCTACATTTTATTGTGTTCATTTGGGGATTTTCTCCCGTTTTAGGACGTTATATTACCGTTGATGCATTCAGCTTGGTTTGGTATCGAATAGCTGTTACTGTCCTAGCGATGTATTTGTATGCCAGATTTAAAAAAATATCCTTACAAATTACTAGAAAAGATAACTTAGTATTAATTGGCACCGGCCTTATCATTCTTATACATTGGCTTTGTTTTTACGGCGCCATTAAAGTGTCTAACATTTCTGTGACCATGGTTTCATTTAGTACGGGCACTTTGTTCAGCTCAATTATTGAGCCTATTCTATTCAAAAGAAAAATTCGTTTTTATGAAGTTTTGTTGGGTTTAATAATTATTTCCGGGATGGTATTCATCTTTAACATCGAAACATCCTACCGAGATGGCATTTACCTAGGTATTCTTGCTGCCTTAACCGGCGCCACTTTCAGCGGAATTAACGGTCTAATGATTTCAAAAGTTAGAGCAACAGTTATTTCACTTGTTGAGTTGTTATCTGCCTTTATAGGATTAACCATAATACTATTATTATTTGGAAAATTTGACTCAGCTTTTTTTAAACCGGATCATGATTCTGTAATAGGCATTTTACTTTTGTCTTTAGTGTGTACAGTTTTTCCGTTTATTGCTTCGGTTAACTTATTAAAAAACATGAGTCCTTATACCCAAGTGTTAACTGTTAATCTTGAGACAGTTTATGGTATCATATGGGCTATTTTTCTTTATAACGAAAACAAAGATTTAAATCCGAAATTTTATATAGGGGTAATCATAATACTCGCTGCCGTATTTATTAATCCAATAATTAGAAAAAGGCTAGAATTAAAAAAAGAAACGATTTAATTATGAATACTGTAAAATGCTTAGAATGTGGTGAAGCTATCAGAGGCAGGTCGGATAAGAAATTTTGTGATGACAACTGCCGGAATAACTACAACAATAAACTAAACAGTGACGAAAACAATTTTGTTAGAAACATTAACAATATACTTAGAAAGAACAGGAGAATTTTAAAGGAGTTCATTGGGGATTCTGATATGGTAAAAGTTTCCAAACAAAGATTGCTGGATAAGCAATTTAATTTTCTTTACCATACACACCTTATCAATACCAAAAACAATACGACATATTACTATTCTTATGAGTTTGGTTATTTAGAATTGGAAGGAAATGTATTTCTAATTGTAAAAAAGAAGATGTAATTATTTTAATCTTCGGCCAAGTTCTCTTTCAATATCTTTCTTTTTTATATCCTCACGTTTGTCGTGAAGTTTCTTCCCTTTACATAATGCTATCTCCACCTTGGCAAATCCCTTATCAGTAATAAATAATTTTAATGGGATTATTGTTAACCCGCCTTCATTCACTTTCTTCATTAATTTCGATAGTTCTTGTTTGCTTAAGAGTAATTTTCTTTCCCTTGTTGGAGAATGTTGATAAAAAGATGCATCGGTATACTCTGCTATATGCATGTTACGAATAAAGAGTTCATTACCCACGAACTGGCAATAACTATCGCTTAATGCTGCTTTGCTTTCTCTGATTGATTTTATTTCGGTTCCCTTCAGCACAATCCCCGCAACATATGTTTCTATTATTTGGTACTCAAAACGCGCTCTGCGGTTTTCAATGTTGATCTTATTGCTTATCTTAGACACAGGGTAAAATTAGTAATAATGCCGAACAGCACAATAAGTCTCATTAAAGCAAATGAATCCGATTTGAAAATAATCGAGGAATTAGCCTATGATATATGGCACGACTATTATCCCGGTATTATTTCAAGTGAGCAGATTGATTACATGCTTAAGAAATTTTACAATCAAAAAAGTCTCAAAAAGCAAATTAAAGAAGACGGCGATGAATTTTATTTGGTTTTGGTAAATAATGAGCCAAAAGGATTTAATTCAATCAACCACAAGGGCCATGGTGAGTACTTTTTAGGTAAGTTTTATATTTTACAAAACATTGCTGCTAAAGGTAAAGGAACAAGAGCATTCAAGCAACTTTTATCAATCATAGAACCTTCAGTAATTAGGTTGACTGTCAACAGAGAAAATTTCAAATCGATAAATTTCTATTTTAAAAATGGATTTGTGATTGAAAAAACCGCCGATTTTGATATCGGGAATGGCTATTTCATGAATGATTTTATTATGAAATGGAATAAACCGATTTAAATTATACCTACTTTCTTTTTCTGAACCCAACCTTCGTTTCCATTATCTATTTTTATTAGAACCCAATCATTTGTTGATTCAATAACTCGAACTTTTGTTCCTTCATGTAAACTGAATTTCAAAACTCCGTTTTGATTTGGTTCATTCTTAATTGAAACCTCAGGATTAAGAACAATTGCAAATCGATTTTCATTTTTCGCATTGAGTGCAGAATTACCTAACAGGTACACAATTACAGCAATTGCAAAAAACAAAATGGAAAAAATTAATGAAACCCTCCTAACAATATAGCTTTTGCCTGCATAAAAGGAATAAAAAAACAAACAGAGAAGAAAGATTGAAACAATTGAAAGCCATGCCCATGAATCCACAGAAAATGCATTTACTAAATTTGACTTAACTGCGCTAATAAAAAAATTTTCTTTAGCGTCTATTTTATCAATTGTCTTAGCTGAAGCAATACCCAAGTTGATTCTAACGTCTTGATCATTAGGGTTCAATTTTCTTGCTCTTTCGTAATTGTAAATAGCATAGCCAAGCTGATTGTCTCTGAAATAACAATTTCCTAAATTAAAATAAAGCTCGTAAGAATTTTGTCCTTTTTCAATAAATGATTCATACACTCTAATGGCTTCCTTATAATTCTTATTGTCATAATAGTTGGCTGCCTTTTCTAAAAGTGAGTCATTGGCCTTCATATTAAAGGCAAGCAAAAGAAACATTAATATGACTTTCAACCCGTTCATGTCTTTCTAGATTTATAATTATTGTCTATATTAACAATAAGTTTTACTACTTTATCGTATTCGCCCTTCAAATCAGGATTAAGTGAACTTGGTGCGTATCTGGCATATTCCGCGGATTCTATAAAACCTACAGTTTCAGTTATCAACTCCTGACTAATCTCGTTTTCATTTAATTTTTTAACTATTATTTCTTTTGAACTATCAGATTTTGGAATACTAAATTTATCAGAGAGATAATTGGTCAATGCAACAAAAACCTCGCTGTAAAACTCTTCCTTGTTGTTCTGTTGAACACTTTGCTGAGCTTTTGACAAATGTTTCTTTGCCAATTTCATAGCTTTTCTTGATTTGGATCCTACTACATCACTCTCTAATAAGCGATGCCTCTTTGTTAGCAATAATGCAATGATTAACAATACAATTGGCAATAACATTAGAATCCAATGTAATAATGAATTAAAAAATTCCGTCTTATCCTGGTTTAAGAAAATGTGCCCCCTTTTAATATATCTTATATCATTCTCTGTTTCTTTTACTTTCTTTTGCGAAACATATACTTCGGCTCCTTTACTATTCGGATCAGGAGGCAGTACTTTGATGCTAATTTCAGGCGAAGGAATAGTAACATATTTCTTTGAATTCAAATTGTAGTATGAAAAATCAAGATTCTCTAATTTGAATTCTCCTTCTTCTCTTGGTATTATTAAATAATCAAATGTCTTCGTTCCATTTGATTCAGAAATCTTTGGTTCATACGATTCAAAACTTGGAGGAAGTTCAAGTTCAGGCGCATCTATTAGTTTAATGTTGCCTTTACCAGAGATTGTCATTTTTAGATTAAATGCATCATTTGCCTTTACTTCGTTCTTTGAAGTTTCTATTTTATAATTGAACTCGCCAACAGCGCCACGAAAACTTGCCGGTTTATTGTCGTTAGGCAAAGGAAGAACATTCAAATAAGACGGTTTACTTTTTACTTTTACGGCAACATCTTCATATCCACCGCCACCGAAAAATTGCTCGAAAATGTTTCTTGGCTTATTCTTGCTTGCTCTTCTAATTATCACCTCTCCCTCAATCGGTTTAATTTCAATTTGTCCTGATATATTAGGTGTAACCTGATTTCTAAAGAGTTCATATGTAAAGTAAACTACGCCTCCGATGTTTTCTTGAGCAACCTGATTACCGCTTGTAGATTCTAAAGTTTTCGACCAGAAATTTTCATATGCAGGAGGATTAAACTTTTGAAAGCCCACAATTTGATGTCTGGAAAAAACCTTTTGTGAAACGATGAGTTGCTCACCCATCATACATTTTTGCTTGCTAAATATTGTTTTAATGAAGATATCGGCGGCTTCCGGTTTAATATTTGTATTTTGATTACCGGATGCTTGTCCTGAATTACCACCGGAACCAACCACCTCAATTGTAACCGGACCGGATTGCAATTTTTTTCCTCCCGCAACAATAATTGCAGTTGGTATAGTAATCTTACCTGTTTTCTTTGGCACTAAAACATAAGAAATTGAGATGTTCTGTGTCATCTGACCATTAATAACCTGAATGCTTGAACTTTGGTTAGGCCCACCTGCTACATCAAAGTCTTTGAAGGAAGGCGGTGTAAAATTACTTGCGTTGGTGTTTATTGTATAAACCAATTCAAACATTTGCCCGTATTGAACAGTGCTTGAGCTTACTTGAACTGTAAATTTTTGAGCAAAACCCAGCAAGCCTGTAAAGAAAAAGGATAATAAAATGAATATGTTCTTTGGCCTTGTCATTACCAATCTTTTTCAGGGTTTGATTTTGAATTATCTTGCTTTTTCTGTTTTCTGTTATCTTGCTTTTTCTTCTCAGCATTCATCATAGCCTTCAACAATCGTTCTGCCTCTTCCTTACTAATTTTTGGTTGAGATTCTTTCTTCTGATCTTGCTTTTGTTTCTGATTTTGATCCTGTTGATTCTGACCTCCACCACCTTTTTTGTCTTTTTCTTTTTTATTCTTTAATGCATATGCCAAATTATATCTTGTTTCCTCATCTTTTGGATTATACTTTAGAGCTTTCTTGTATGCAGTTATTGCTTGCTCATAATCACGCTTCTGAAGATAGCAATTTCCAATATTGTGCCATGCAGTATGTAATGTATCCTTATTTGAAATTGTGTTTGCTACAACAGCAAAATTATCAGCTGCTTCATCAAACACTAAATTAGCTAATGAGTCGGTAGAGACTTTTTGATTGCCCTGCATCATTACTTTTTTTGATGCCTTCATTTCTAGTGCTGATTTATATAATGCAGCTCCAAGATTAAAGTTTGCTTTAACGTTAGTTGGGTTTTCCTTTAATGCTTCACGATATTTAAAAGTTGATTGCACATAATTTGAATCAAAATAAAAATTATTGCCTTTGTATATCAATTCTGCATCCTTCTGAGAAACTAAACTCTGAACGATAAATAGCAATACAAGTATATTTGTAATTCTATTTTTCATTGCCTTTTAAATAAGAATTTAATTTTATAAACCATTTGTTTCTGCGCTCACCAATTAACAACTCCACAACCAATAAGACTAATGACAAACCTAAAAACCACTGAAATTGGTCTTCATAATCTGTAAACATTTTTGTATCTATTTCGGCTTTATCTAATTCATCTATTTTATCAATAATGGCGGAAATTCCAATATCCCTTTGCGTCGCATGAACAAATACGCCGTTACCTTTATTTGCCAAATCCTTTAAAAAATTCGCATTTAATTTTGTTACAACAGTTTCTCCCTGACTATTCTTCTTGTAACCTTTGTTTATGCCATTCTCAATTATCGGTATTGGCACGCCTTTATCAGAACCAATTCCGATTGCATTAATCATAATGTCTTTTTTCGCAATTTCTTCTGCAGTAGCAATTGCTTCTGGTTCGTGATTTTCCCCATCAGTAATTAATATTATTGCTTTATTTTTATCAGGACTATCATCAAAAGATTCTGCCGCTTTATTCAAGGCAGCGCCAATATCAGTTCCTTGAACAGGAACCATGTCTGTATTTATCGAATTCAAAAACAATTTGGCAGCAGAATAATCGCTCGTAATAGGCAATTGCACATATGCTTCTCCTGCAAATATGATTAAGCCTAATCGATCTCCTTCCAAATTATCTATCATCTTTTCTAAGGCATACTTGGCTCTAACTAATCTATTAGGGGTTAAATCTTGAGCAAGCATGCTATTACTTACATCCAAACAAACCATTAAATCTGCTCCTTGTCGCTTAACATCAACTAATTTACTTCCCGTTTGTAAGTTTGCTAAACCAAGAATTAATGCGACTAAAGCAAATAAAATCAAAATTAACTTTACTGTCTTTTTTCTCAAGTTAAGCAAAGGCATTAATCTTAGTATTGATGTTTTATCTCCCAATATATTAACCTTCTTCTTAAATGCGTTATAATTGAATATGGCCAATACAAGCAAAACCCCTAATACAATAAAGGCGTAAAAATATTCTGTATGCTCAAATCTATACATTAAGGCATTCTTCTTAAAATAGTGTATGCAAGCAACCTTTCAAAAACAATAATTATTAAAGCTGTTAACGCAAACGGCAAAAAATGCTCTGCTTTATTTGAAAAACTTTTTTCACTAATTATTGATTTCTCCATTTTATCAATTTCCTTATAAATATT
>JBFWYJ010000088.1:0-10327 GCA_050186555.1 Bacteroidia bacterium | reverse complement strand
CAGGTGCTGTTAGGTCAATTGTAAAGGTAAGTGGTGTATTAAATTGTGAAATACTAAAATCATTTAAAGCCCTGACTTTCCACGAATATGCTCCTTGAGATGAAAAATTATAGGTATAAGTAGTTAATGTTGTAGTTGTGTCCTTTATCGTGCCGTTTCCTGAATTTAATAGTATAATTTGGTACTTATCCGCTGCATTTATTTCGTTCCAGCTAAATTCCACCCGCAAGTTACCTGTCAAATAATTTGCAACCGGATCTATAGTTGATACTGTCAACCCGCTAAGATTGCTGGTTGTATCTACTATCAAATTATAGGTTTGAAAGTCAGTACTTCCTCCTGCGTTGGTTGCTTGAATACGCCATTGATATGATCCCGGTTGAAGCGATAACGAAAATTTGGTGCCGCTTAAACTGGTGTCGGCAATAATCTGCGTTACGGAAGTAAAGCTTGGCTTAACCACCTGAATCTTATATTTTTCTGCGCCATCTAATTCTTCCCACCAAAATGTTACCTGATTATTGGTTGTAGTTAAATTATTTGCAGGCGCAATTACAGTAATCGATTTGTCTTTGATGTCTTCCACAATAAAATCCTTTCTACAAGAATAAAGGACTATGCCAAATAAATAAAATAAGATGACTAATTTTCTCATGATGTTTTTTGTTCAAAGGTTTGTGTAACTAACGTGAGGTATAATTTTTTCTTTTTTGTTTGAATATCTTTTACGGAAAAAAAACGTGCCGACATAATCCTAGCCAGATATTTGCAATCTGATTCAAGATAATTTATTAAGACTAAAAGCTCTTTGTAATCACCTTTAATGGTGAAAGTATTGGTTTCAATTTCCAGTTTATCTCCTTTATAAGAATTTAGTGTTGGGATTTCGGTAACTAAACAACCGTGCTCTTCTGCAAATTCTGAAATAAAAGCCGTTAGCTTATCTCGAACCGCAATTGAATCTTTTACAGAACCTGCCTTTTCGATTTCTGCAAGTTTGCTTTTAATGATTGGTAGTTCCTTTTCCTTTGCTTTCAACCACTCCAGCTTCTTCTCCTTCTCCACAATTTCTTCCTTTATTTTAAAAGTGTCAGAAAAACTGAACCGGTATCCAAAATAAAGGAAGAGAATAACTCCACACAACAGAGCTAAACACTTTTTGTTATATGTCAATTTCTCTAGCATTATTTCGTTGTTACGTTAATTTCAAAATTTGGCATCAAATCATTTTTGTCATAATTGAATTTCACCAAATTTACTTGTCCAATAAAATTCTGCATCTTAAGAACATTTAACCACTCATTTATTACAAGGCTTTTCTTACAATTACCCTGGACAATAATATGACTTGAATTGAATTTCTTTACACTATCCTGGTAATCATCGCTCTCTATTTCCGGATTAAAATGAAGGCTTGTAAGAACAACCTCTTTTGGAATTGTAGTAGCAATTCTATCAGCATATTCACTTAAACGATTCCTGTTTAATAAACCTGCATCTTCAATCAAACCCTTTTTACTTTGGTAATCACTTAACATTTGATTGATTTGCTCATACTTTCCTTGATATACTGCCAACTCAGTCTCTAATTTATTGTTTAAATCATAACGATTAGAATATACCAACATATTCGTAACCGCTATTACAAATAATATGGCAACTGTTAATAGAGTAAGAAACCTGAATTTATTAGATTCGATATGCCGTTCCATTAAATCGGAAATTAGCTTGTCATAACTTGTATTTATTCTTCGCTGCATCAAATACGTCATTCCTGCTGAAAGACCTAATACATGCTCTTTTTCAACTTGCATATCGCCTATCTGAATAGAACTTGTCTGATTATCTGAAACAGTAAACTTTTCTACTTTCTCATTGGTAATCTCAACAGCATTTTTAGTGGTTGGTATGTTATTGAATTGACTAAAAAATGGCTTTAATCCTAAGACTGTTGTTGCTCCAATATAGACATTTGCTAAGGCCAACTTTAATTTTTTAATCTCATCTATTACACCATTAACTTGCTCTTTTCTACAAAATGAAATAAAACCTTGCTGATTATCCTGAGAAAAATATTGAATATAAAACTCTTCCGGATTGATAGCAGGCAGTTGATTCAAGACAAATTCCTCAGTTGGATTTGACTCTTCACAGATTGAAGGTTTTATAATTATTCCTCTGCCATTCACTATTAATATTACCGGTATTTTTGACTTTATGATTTTAACCGGCAAGTCCTTTATTGAAGATATCTCCCCTTTCAGAACAATATCAAGTGATTGCTTGTTTTGTTTTAATAATGTATAAAAGAATTGGACGCCATTTTCAGAAAACACAGCCTCAATGGAACATATTTCCGACTTTACATAAAACTTCTTAGGTATCCATCCATCCCAAATCATTAACCGTAGATTACTGTTGGTTTTATAAATATGGTTAACTTATTCTCTGATTTACTTTTAGTTCTGTTTCCAAATATCCATTTGAGAATTGGTATTCTTGAAAGCAATGGTAAACCACTGCCTGAATTATTGATTTGGTTTTCTTCCAAGCCCCCTAACATAATCATTTCACCATTTTTCACACGAACGAGTGATTGAAAATCTCTGTTAATGGTGCCGGGAGGAGCAGTATTAGACACACGCTCTGTAAAACTTGATTGCTTTACATTAATTGTCATTGTGATTTGTTCATCACCTGAAATTTGAGGATCAATGGTAACTGATAAATCTGCATTAACAGGCTTCCAATTTTGGGTTTGTAAAATGTTTTGTTGCTGATTTAACTGGTTTACCAGGTTGTTGTTCACTTCAAGATAGTATTGAGTCTGACCAACACTTAATTTTGCTTCGTGTCCATTTAAAGTTGCAATTTGTGGAGTTGAACGAAACTTCAAAATACCGTTTGACTCCATTGCTTTTAAATTCAAATAAAAGTTTGGTGTTACATTTCCCAAATTAATCACACCAAAACCATTTATACCACTAATCAAATTGTTTATAGAGTTGGAATTTAAACTCACGTTATAGTCAGGTAATAAAGTACCTCCTGTTGTTCCTGTCCCCACACCTAATCCTGCTGAAATACCAGCCGACAAAGAATTGCTTTTTCTTACGTCTGCGATAATTACTTCTATATGAACCATAGGCACTACTACATCTAACTGACGAATAAATCTCTCCAACTCATTAATTCGTGGTTGAGAACCCGATGCAATTACTGCATTTAACTCTTCAAATATTTTTAAATCAACTCCTTTCTTCAAATCAGCCGGAATAAAATCTAAAACTTTTGCTATTGTTCTGTTTTTTAATGTTATCAATTTACTTTCTCTCAATCCTTCTAAATTTCTATCACCAATCAAATAAACCGTACCATCTTTTTTGAAAGTTAAATCAGTACCATTGAATAATAATTTTAGAAACTCATCATATGGCGCATCTTCTACTTTCAAGGTTGATGAGCCTTTTAAGTCGTTAAACAAAAAATAGTTTTTACCTAATTCATTAGAAACCTCACTCACGATATCATGAATGGATTTATTCTTTACATCCATGGTAATTAATCCATCCTTAATTATTATTTCAGGATTTTTGTTCTTATTTGTTCTGTTATTACCGGAGAGGCTATATAAATTGTTATTAGCGTTATTTTGCGAATTAACCTGTGCCTGCTTTTTTTCTAAAACATAAAAACCATCATCAGTTTTGCTAACTTTTAAATCATTGGCAAATGCCATTTTCTCCATTGCCGCTTCAAATGAGGCGTTTTGAATGTAGCCGGCAATTACTTTATTAGCCAACTCAGGCGCATAAATAATATTTCTACCTGAAAGCTTTGTAATTTCCTTTGTAACGTTGCCCAAGGTATCATTATTTAAATCGTAGGTCAATAAATCTGCATTTTTCTCATAGGAAATATTTAGTTGTTTTGGTTTTGGCTTACTCTCAACAACAGGAGGAGGCGTGAATTGTACAAAAGTCATAATTGGACCAACGAATTGGATATCCAAATTATAACGCTTGCAAAGAAATATGAATACTTCCTTTGCCGTTACCTTACTAAAACTGTTCGTCAGTTTTATGGATAATGTAGGATCAACGTTAACATTTAATCCATTACTTATTCCAATAGCTCTTACATATTCTTGTATTGATGCGCCATCCATTGACAGTTCCACTTTATCATCGATTCCAGGGTAAGACTTGGCTAATTGATTTAATTTTTCTTCAATTACAGTTAATCTGTCCTGTGAATAAACCAGAGCAGAAAAACATATAAAAAAAGAAACTAATATTTTTCTCATAATCATTTATCGTTTAAAAGAAAAGGATACACCTCTTCTAATGTTGTTTTACCTTCTTCAAATAATTTAATGGCATTAGCTGATAGTTTATCAATTTTATTTGTCACTAAATACTCATCAACAGAAGTTGAATTATTTTTTATTTCCTCCTGCAACTCTTTTGTAATATTTACTACCTCATAAATTGCTTTTCTACCTTTAAAACCTGTGTAGTGACAAGAGGGACAACCAACTGCTCGGAAATGTGAGTTGGTGTTCTTTACATCTTTCGGTAAAGTGGCCTTGTCCAACTTTTCTTCTTTTTTACAATCATTACAAAGCAATCTGATTAGCCGTTGCGCGACGGACAGATTAAGTGTGCTGGCCAGCAAGTAGGGAGCAACACCCATGTCTACCAAACGGGAAACAGTGCCCCATGCAGAATTTGTATGTATGGTTGAAAGAACAAGATGTCCTGTTAATGCAGCCCTGATTGCCATTTGTGCAGTTTGTGCATCCCTGATCTCTCCCAGCATGATAATATCGGGGTCTTGTCTTAAAAATGTTCGCAGTGCTTCGGAATAAGTTAAACCGATTTCTTCCTTTAGTTGAACCTGATTAATACCATCCAATGTATACTCTATTGGATCTTCTATGGTTAGAATGTTATTTGTTGGTTTATTTAAAAGTTTAAGTGTAGCGTAAAGCGTCGTTGTTTTTCCGGAGCCCGTTGGTCCGCTAATCAAAATAATGCCATTAGGTTTTTTAATTGCTTCCTGATATCTCTGCTTCTCTTCATTCGTAAAACCGAGATGATTGATATCGATGTGACTGGCATCACTTCCTAATAAACGCAGAACAATTTTTTCTCCGTATAAAGTTGGCAAAATAGAAACTCTTATGTCGAGATTGGAATTATTAAGCTTAATTCTTATGCGACCATCCTGAGGTAAACGCTTCTCTGCAATATCACAAGAAGCAGCAATCTTTAATTTATTAATTAATGTAGGATACTCGCTTCTATTTAACTTGTGTCTATCAATTAAGACACCATCCACTCTGAATCTTATTCTACATTTTTCGCCATATGTTTCAATATGGATATCTGAGCTATTCAAACTTTTTGCTTCTTTAACCAGTTTCTCTACAAAACCTGAATCATTAACATTTAACTTGTATGTTTCATATTTATTCTGTTCAGCATTCTCAGATGAATGAGACTTAGGGTAATAGTTCAAAAGCAATTCATTTACTTTCGCCTCATTTTCCTTAAGCAGTTCTACTTTTTTTTGTAATACTATTTCAAGCTCCTCCTGAAAAGTATCGGCAGCTTTGTTTTCATTGCAATAGAGACTAATAGTATTGTTTTCAAACTTTATTGGAACAACAGAATAATACCACGCCTGATCAATGCTGATTAAATTTTTTATATCTTCTGAAAGAATATCCATTATGAAATTACAATCTAAATTGCAGTCAACTTTTTTGTTAAATAATAAAATCTAAATGCTGAAAAACTCATTTACTTTTATTTGATACAAGGTATTATTTAATCCAATGGTTTCTGATGTGTATTTGACGAAACCTACGTAAACACGTAGTACACACTATTAATTCACATAAATTTAACCTAGCGATACAAAGCCTAAAACGATTTATTTAAACCGAAAAGCGCACGATGTAAGATTTTCTCACTTTATGTCATTTTAGGTTTTAGTTTTAATCAAATAATTTAATTTAATTCGCCTTGCATACTTTTTATTAATGTTACACACGAAAATTAAAATCTTAATTGCAGACCCGCATCCTTTAGTAAGAAACGGGATTAAGTTTCAATTGTCAGGAATAAAACATAATGTAAGTGTTATTGGTGAAGTATCAAATGGAAGAGAATTACTTGACAGTTTAAAAATTTGCGTGCCGGATATTGTCATATTTGACACGAATTTGCCGGTAGTAAATGGATTTCAAATTCTTGAAATCATAAAAAATAAATACGCTGAATTAAAATCTCTTGTTACAAGTTTTAAAGACGATTATTTAACGATTGGAGAGATTTATTCCAAAGGTGCGAATGGTTTTATATCAAAAAATTCACCGGACTGTTGTGTATTGCAAGCGATTAAACAAATTCAGAAAACAGGAAAATATTTTAACGATCAAAACTCAGAGTCACTTCTAAGAGGTTATCTGAAAGCGACTCAATCAAGTCCCAATTTGGATAACATAACTTTTTCTCAAAGAGAAAGCGAAATCATGAAGGAGTTATGTGATGGCCATACTAATTCTGAGATTGCGCAAAAACTGCATATCTCTTCAAGCACCGTAGACTTCCACAAAAAAAACATCTATCGTAAAACAGGTTCAAAGAAAATGGTTGACCTGATGAAATACGCCGTAAAAAATCAATTGGTATTGTTGGATTAAGTTTAAAATCATATTCGCTGTTAATTAATCTATCCCCAAAAATAAATTTTTAAACACGCAATAAGCATGTCTTTCTTTTTTGATTGACAAATTGGATTGTGACCTAATCTCTTTAATTGAGTTCTCATTGTATAATTTTTTCTTTCAATCTGATTTATTTTTCGTCTTGATTTTATATGAATATCTTCCGGAATAATAGCAGCGTATGAACACCATTTATCTGTCCGAATGCTTTTGGGATAATTCAACAATATTTTACCAATTGTTTTGCTTAGCGTTTTTGAATCTCTTCTACCAACAGTAAAATCTACAACTGACTTATTCTTCTTATTTATTGCGTAGGCTATATATACTCCATTCTTGCGGTTATCAACCCAAATACAAGTATACATTTCATCCATTTCATAATCTGAATGAAATGGAAAATTTGCGGGAGAAGTAATTTCGCCTGCAATTGAGCGTATTTCTTTTATTACTGTTGTGGTTGAAACTCCTTTTATATGTGCAATATCTCTAATACCACAACTTCTCTTGACCATTTTAATTATATCTGATTTTAGCGATGTTTTACAAGCTATGTAAACATAATTCTGTTGTTGATATAGCGAACAGTTTTTACAATAAAACTTTTGCTTTCTGTTTTTCTGAAATCCCTTTTTAATACATAGAGATTTACATTGTTTACATTCCATTTAATATATTTTTAGGTGATAATCTGAAACGCAAGGTAAAATTTAAGCCTATTTAGCGCCTTATGTAGAAGATTTGCATGTTTAATAAAAACTAATACACCGCGTTTTTCAAATACATAAAAGGAAAAATTACTGAAATTCAGTGATTTAGTTTTAAAAATTGTACCAGATGATAATCTGAAACGTGACCCAATCCCAAATGTCCGATAGTGAATTACAATTGTTGTTTTACAATGGCGTTGGCAAACACGGTAAGAAGTATTACGATTTGATTGAGGAGTATAACTTTCTGGAAAATATAACTACTTCAGGAAATAAAGGGATGATTGAGTTCCTTGAAAACTTCTACCCGAAGAGTTCTTTCAGGCTTTAGCTAAGGTAACTGTTCACTATAAAGGGAAATGTCGCCATATTTTAATTTGTAAAAATCAACGCCAGCAACTTGCGACTTAAGAGTTGGGATTTGTTTATCATCAAAGCAAATTCCAAGATGGATGTTTGCAAGGCTCTTTTTTATTGAACAAAATTCTTGTTTCGTATCATCACCAAAATGCACTAAGCGAATTTCCCGCTCGTACTCCCATTCCCTGTTTTTGGAGTAATAAAAATAATCCAAATGTTTTTGCTTAACAGTATTGTGCACGTAATTACCAAGACCAATTTTATCGGCAATGGTCAAATCAATATGCCTGTGACCAAAAGGATTACTTGAAGGCGGGTCATTAATAGTTGGAATTTTAAAATCAAAATAATTTATTTGCTTGAAAAGATTCCAGTCAATTTTCGGATTCTCTTTCATAAATTCTATTTTATCCAACTCCAAACAAACTCCAGTGTGATTTCCACCATAATGCGCCCACATGGGCGATGAGGCACAACCCCACTTATCATTATAGTCTTGAGCGAAACAAAGGACTTTACAATTTTCCCTTAAAATACGGCTTACTTCTTTTAAATTCTTTTGTATATCATCGTGCGACATTCCAATTGAGGTTGAACGAAAAACAAAATCCACATTTTCCCTTGGGTCATTTGTTTTTATAATAGAATTCAACAACAAGTTATGACTGGGTAAAATAAAATCCCTGGCTGTTTCCAATTTACAGTAGTGATACAATCTATTTCCTGGCTTTACAAATGGCATATTAATTAATTTAGCTTTCTTTCATCCGTTTAAATTCATGCTCCCAAAGCGGCATTCAAATCACGCCTGGAGATGTAAATTCTCCCAACATCATGTTGCTTTCATCCCAGGGTCTCCTACATCCTCAATTTTACTATTGACAAGTAGTTTACCAATTTGCGACCCTGTAAGATTGTTATCAAGAGTTTGACAAATACTCTCCATTATGTGAGCTGAAAACGGTTCTTCTTTTGCCATAGACATCTATTATATGATTTATTTTAAATTCGGTGGAATTGATATACCATTCACAGAAGCTATATTTTGAAAGCTAATTTTTAATTCGGAATTTCTATCAAATGCACTATTCAATTCTCTCACTAGCCACTGAGAATGATTATATCGTGATGCCATCTCGCAGATAAGCTGCACTACGTCTTTCTCAAGTGGAACATTTTCAATAAAACACATTATTAAGTCGCACTTACCATTAACCCATTTGTAGCCATCTAATTTCCTTTCATCAAACGCAATTTGCTTTATTTTGGTCAAGAATCCATTCAGTTTTAGAACTTCAATATCGGCTTGCTCTGGATAGTAATAGAATCCATCTTGTGTGAAGTGATTGAAAATTTCTGAATTGGCCTCATCAATTTGTTCGCTTGGTATAAGGTTATTACGAAGGAGATTACAGTAAATATTAAAGGGGTTTATCGACCTATCAAAGATTCTTTCTTTCCACAAATTTCGGATTTCAGTATGTGTAAATTCAAAATGGTATATTTTATCAGGATGTGCGCCCAGGAATTCAACATCTTTCTTTATCGCCTTTAAGTAACTAATCAATGCTTCCTTAGTTCCGCCATCAGAAGCTTCTAATATTCGAGAATAAATTTGGAAAGTATTTGAATCGCCCCTCCAGAAGGCTCTTCCGTCCACCCGTAATTTCAGCTTATCAAAAAAATCTTCTTTTTCCGTAGTTAAAACACTGTTGGTTATTTCTTTTACTAGAGGTGTAAAATCTGTACCAGGTGGAGTTTTCGTTTCATCAAAATGCTCACCAAATTTATTTAATAAAGACTCCATTCCTCCCTCAACAGTTATCTTAGGAACATTGCTTCTGATGAAACTCCAAAAGCTCTCAGAGTGATGAGATTCTATCTCGTTATATTTAAAGTGCGCACAATCATTTCTTCGGTCTTTCCAATAGCGAATTTGTTGTTTTAAATCTTCAGTCAAATTAAAGACAGGTTTTCGACTTCTGATTAAAAGTTCATAAACTTCTTTTTCCCATGTATCATCATTGGTAATTTTATTTATCAAATCGTTCCACTCGACTTCAGCAAAATCGGAAGGTCGCTGAGCCTTAATAATCGCTTCTTTTACTATGGTCAAAAAACCAATATAAGAAAACAATAGTGATGCTCTGTTAGCGTTATTCTTATAAGATGAAACCGCTTCACTAAATAACCTACGGATATTAGTTCCGTAGTTTCTTTCATATATCCAAGATTCAATTGGCAATTTCATAATCAATGAAGTTCTTATAATAAAGATACGGAATTTTATAGCATCTAATTGCTATGATTTATAGCATTATCAGAATGGGTCTTACGTTGGGGATATGTACGGTTTTGGCAATAAAAAAACCAAGGCTTTTGACCTTCGCATTTCCAGCATTCTCCCAATTTAACCTGGCGTAGCTTAACAGATTTTCGTTATAGTTACACCCAACAAAAAAAACCAAGGATGATGACCTTGGTTGATTTTATAAAATTCATTACACAGATTTCCCATTTA
>JBFWYJ010000087.1:0-10350 GCA_050186555.1 Bacteroidia bacterium | reverse complement strand
GCAGCAAAAATTGCTAAAACTGCTCATAAAGAAGGTAAAACATTGAGAGAAGCAGCGATTGGTTTAGGTTTATTGACCAACGAACAATTTGATCAATGGGTAAAGCCTGAAGACATGATTGGAAGTATAAAGTAATCGTTTTTAATATGACATAATAATAGTCCGTTGCATACGTAACGGGCTTTATTTTTTTACCACTGTGCCCTTACCGGAAATTATTCCATCTACTGATTGAGGATTTCCGGTGTAATATATACTGCCTGATTTCCAAATGTTATACAATAATGTTCCACTTTCAGGAGCCTTAATATAAGCGTCTGCTACAGAAATAGATTCAATAAAAACAAAACTTGCAATGTTTGCCTCATTAGCATATAAATAATTTGTACCATTCATATAAACATACAATCTATTCATATTACACCTAAGATACATATTGCCATTTCCGTGCGAACTGGTTCTTATTTCATTATAGTTTCCATAAATATAAAAATCTCCTCCTTCACTTCTAACGACTAAAGTGTCCTGATTAAAATCCGGAGTTGTCGATATATTTCCAACTGAATTTGCAACAACAAAATCATACTTCGGAGCATAAATTTTTATTGAAATCGATTGCTTATAACCTCTAACGAAATTGCATGAATTCTTATTTTCAACAACAAGCGTATTGCTATTTACTGATAAATCAACTTTATCCAGAAGATTTGCCGGTCCTGTTATTTCAGCTTTATATTCATTAGAATTTGCAATAACTATATCAATGTGCGCATCAGATTTCAAAGCCTTGAAACTTTCTAATTTTCTTTCAATCGTTACTGTTTTACCATTCTGTTTAAAGCAGTCGGGAGCATCAGGCTTGTTGCAAGATATTAATATGAATAATGATATGATTGTCAAAAACCTCATTTCTTCTTCAAGTTAAAACGATATCCGATTCCAAATTCAAAACAATAAGCAACTGCCCAGTGTGTTCTTAAACCTACTGAAGCAATAAGATTGTTAGCTGCATAATACCTTACGCCTATTCTGTGAAAAAACATACCGTCAGGATTTGCTAGCTGACGTAAATAAACGCCAAATTCAACCGGAAAACTCACACGGCCTAAATTGTAGGAGTAAGCTAGTTTAGGGCCATACCTTAATTCATCAATTAATGTTCTCTCGGTAATTCCTTCAACATCCAAATCTTTTACGTAGTTTTCTTCATAATATACATCAAACCCTATCCCAAACTTATGTGTATTTCGTTTATTGAAATGATATGACATGGCCAAACTAGATGTTAGGTATTTTCTTCCGTAAACTTCAGCATCATTAATACCATATCCATTGATAACAACAAATTCATGGCGACTTCTAACCCTTGTATTACTATCAACCTTCTCAACGTTAACAGGATTTCCCTTCTTTGTAAAATGAACCCCGAGGCCAACACCAATAATATTCAATCCTAAATTGGGAGATTTTGCACGTGCATTACTAACATGACTGAACATAAAACCGGGCTCCAATCTTACAGAAGGGCTGATTGGTAAATGCCAGTACCACTTAAATTGTACATATGAATTGAATTTACTCCCTATTGCACCATTCTTTTGGTTGGTTTTAACGTCAAAGTGTTTTGTCATGTAAGCTAATCCCCATGATAAACGCATGTGAAATCTGGCCTTGGTGGCTTTTTCTTTTAATGGAATATCAGCAAAAGGCGCTACAACGATTCCATAGCCTAATTGTGAAGGATTGGCATAATCCATTAATGTTAAATTAACACCTATGTCCGGTTTGTTATTCTCAAGATGCCAAAGTTTGTTTCCTAATGTAGGCTTCCCAATGCTTAACTCATAACTTCTTGGATAACCTTTTATTAAATTGCTAAGCGCACTTCTGTGCTGTATAACAATTCCTGAGTAAACATACGGTTTAATAAACCAATCCGGATGCGATGTTAATCCGTTTTGCGAGAACAGTGAATTAACACAAAAAATGATTGAAAATATTAAGACGCAGTTAGTTCTCATTAGGCCGTTAAATTTAGTGAAAAAGAGTAAATGGTACTTTACAATTGTCTCAATATTAGATGAATTCTTCTTTTGAGAATTAGTATTTTTGTCTGATATGGATAAACAAAAAGCTTTGGCCGCTTTTGAGAGGCTTTTAACAATTATGGATGAGCTTCGTGAGAAATGTCCATGGGATAAAAAGCAAACGATAGAATCTCTAAGGCACCTTACGATAGAAGAAACTTATGAGTTGAGTGACGCTATTCTCTCTCAAAACAATCAAGACCTAAAAAAAGAATTAGGTGATATATTACTTCATATTGTTTTTTATGCAAAAATTGCTTCAGAAATAAATCACTTTAACATTACGGATGTTATTAATGAATTATGTGAGAAATTAATTTACAGACATCCTCACATATATGGTGATGTCAAAGTTGAAAATGAAAATCAGGTAAAAGAAAATTGGGAGCAGTTAAAGCAAAAAGAAAAAGGTGGTAATAAAACCACTTTATCAGGTGTTCCAAATAGTATGCCTGCCTTATTAAAAGCATACAGAATTCAGGAAAAAGTAAGCGCTGTTGGTTTTGACTGGGAAAAACCTGAACAGGTTTATTTGAAAGTTAAAGAAGAGTTAGCAGAATTTGAAAAGGAATTAAATGAAAATAATAAGTTAGAAGCTAAGAAAGAATTTGGCGACGTATTATTCTCCCTAATAAACTATGCACGCTTTCTTGATATAAATCCGGAAGATGCATTAGAAGAAACTAATCAAAAATTCACAAAGCGTTTTAATTACCTTGAAAGCAAAATAAAAGAGCAAAATAAAAATTTAAAAGATTGCACACTTGAAGAAATGGATGTTTACTGGGAGGAGGCTAAAAAACTATAAATGAAGGCTTCAATTAAGACGAACATACCTTTAATCACTATTTACATTTTAATAGTGTTAGCTATGCTGTCTGTTTTTGCATATAGCAACAAACATGTAATGCATATTCAAATAAATCAATTTGTAGGGATTAAACTTATTGACAGTTTTTTTTATTACATAACCTATTTAGGAGATGGTATCTTGGGTGCTATCATTGTTGGTATAACTCTATTGGTTAATGTAAGGCTTGGTCTTTATATTGGTTTGAGTTTGATTCTATCTGCCTTGATTACAAACACACTGAAATACCATTTTTTTAATGATTTTGACAGACCGTTTTGGGATTGGCAATATGTAATTGGGTATTCAGTAAAAAAGGTTGAGGGGGTTGATTTACATATTAAAAAAAGCTTTCCTAGCGGACATGCTACTCAAGCGTTTGCCATATTTTTTGCATTTGCTCTTGCCGCAAAAAAAATACAATTTAAATATCTCTTCTTTTTCATTGCAATATTAACTGCATTCAGCCGAGTTTACTTATCACAACACTGGCTGCAGGATATTACAGCGGGAAGTTTTGTTGGTGTTTTTAGTTCTCTTCTTTTTTATTTTGTGTTTTATAATAAAACTGGAGGTAAAAGAATTGACAAATCCATAATCAAGCTAATTAAAAGATGAACTCCAACAAATCACACTTAGTTTATCTTATTCTTATCATTGGTGCAATAGCCTCTTTAATTTACATTCCTTTAATTGGAAATAGTCCTTTATTTGATTGGGATGAGATAAATTTTGCTGAATGCGCAAGGGAAATGATTATTACAGGCGATTATTCCACGGTTCAAATTAATTATCAACCATTCTGGGAAAAACCACCAATGTTTATTTGGTTTCAGGCGTTATCAATGAAAATTTTTGGCATTAATGAGTTCGGTGCCAGATTTCCAAATGCTTTAAATGGTGTTCTTACCTTAATCAGTTTGTTTTTAATCGGAACAAAACTTCAGAATAAAAAATTTGGTATAACATGGGCTTTGTTATATGCAGGAACAATCCTTCCAACATTGTATTTCAAATCTGGTGTAATTGATCCGTGGTTTAATTTCTTCATCTTTCTAGGTATCAGTTTTTTTGTATTATCATTTAATGAAATTAAGTATTCCAAACTGCGTTATATTGTTCTTTCTGCTTTGGCTATTGGTTTGGCTGTGCTAACGAAAGGCCCTGCTGCAATTTTAATAAGCGGAATAACCATATTTCTTTTTATTATCTTATCAAAAAATCTTCAAGTTTATTTAAAAGGGTATTTCTACATATTCATTGCCCTTGTTGTTTTAACTAGCATAAGTTGGTTTGGTTGGATATATTTTACTGGTAAATCATTTATCATTGAGCAATTTATAGAGTATCAAATACGATTATTCAAAACAGAAGACAGCGGCCACAGCGGACCAATTTTCTATCACCTTCTTGTATTGCTGCTTGGCTGTTTTCCGGCATCAATTCTATTTATCATGTTTTATAAGAAACCGGAATATCTAGATGATAAAATTAAAATCTACAGAACTGCAATGTTGATTTTATTTTGGGTGGTTCTTGTTATCTTCTCGCTCGTAAAAACAAAAATCGTCCATTACTCATCATTATGTTATTATCCATTAACTTTTATTGTAGCATTGGGCATAACAAATGTTGATTTTCAAGAAAGATTTAAAACGTTTGCCAGGATTTCTATAGTTTTAATTGGGGTATTAATTTCCTTAGCATTAACTGCCTTCGCCTTTCTTCCAATATTTAAGCAGCAATTGCTAGACGGGAATTTGATTCAAGATGATTTTGCAAAATTAAATTTGGAAGTAAATCTAATAAATCATGGATATGAATGGATTGTACCGTTTCTTTTTATTGCATCAATCACAATCATATTTATCGCATTAAAATCTAACAATTATAACAAATTGGTTATCGGATTCGTTATGCAAATTGCTTTCATCATCAGCGCAATTAATATTTTTGTTCCGAAAGCTGAGTTGATTTCGCAACGAACAGCAATCTGTTTCTATAAAGAAATGGCTAAGCATGATTTTTATGTAGAGACAAATAATTTCAAAAGCTACGCATATATTTTCTACGCTGACAGAAAGCCACACCATCATGAGAGTCCTTTATTCAAAGACTTCTTAGAATATTTTTATTCTAAACAGGATAAAGATGCTTTTAAGCTTAATTATTATGCAACAGCACATTCCTATTGGATGAAAATCGGAAAAATTGATAAGCCCGCGTTTATTGTAAATAAAACAACAAATGACAAGCAAATGGAAGAGTTTCCGGAAATGAAAAAATGCTATTCTATGAATGGTTTTTCCTTTTATGTGAGGATGCCAACGCATGACAAATAGTCGCTTTACGACTATGGCATAGTTATGGCAATGAAAAACACCGGATAATTAGAGAAAATTGCAAAATGTTTAATAATGTAGGAGATATTCAGCTAAAGACGCTGATTGACGACGATACCGATTTTATACCTTTATTAACCTCGGTAGATGAAGAGCACTTTGAGGCAGAAAAAATGCCTGAAACTCTGCCAATTTTGCCATTACGCAACATGGTTCTTTTTCCTGGCGTAGTTATTCCTATTACTGTTGGCAGGGACAAATCCATTCAACTTATCAGAGAAGCAAATTCCGGAAATAAAATAGTGGGTGTTCTAGCGCAAATAAATGATCAGGTTGAAGACCCAAAACCTGAAGATTTGCATACCATTGGAACTGTTGCCAATATTGTAAGAGTATTGAAAATGCCGGATGGCAATACAACTGTAATCATTCAAGGTAAAAAACGTTTCAGAACAAAGAACTATATTGAAACTACGCCATATTTAAAAGCAGAGGTTGAACCATTTCAAGACGTAAAACCTTCTAAAACGGATAAGGAATTTGATGCAATTATCTCCAATATTAAAGAAGTTTCTCTTCAAATAATAAGGAAGTCGCCAAATATACCCAGTGATGCTGCTTTCGCTATTAACAATATTGAAGGCCCAAATTTCCTGGTAAATTTTGTTTCTTCTAATATGAATAGTACTACCGCAGAAAAACAACTCATGTTAGAGGTTGTAGATCTTAAAACAAGAGCTTTAAAGTTATTAGAGCATTTAAATAAAGAATTACAAATGTTGGAATTAAGGAATCAAATTCAACATAAAACCAAACAAGATATTGATAAACAACAAAGAGAATATTATTTGAACCAACAAATGAAAGCCATTCAGGAGGAGTTGGGTGAAAATAATTTCGAGCAAGAGATAAACGAATTAAAAGAAAGATCTGAATCAAAGAAATGGTCTAAAGAAGTTAAAGCCGCATTCGAAAAAAACATATCCAAGTTACAGCGCATGAATCCAAACGCTGCGGAGTATGGAATTCAGGTTAATTATTTGGAGTTGCTATTAGATTTACCTTGGGATGAGACAACCAAGGATAATTTTGACTTAAACCATGCACAAAAAATATTAGATGAAGATCACTATGGGCTTGAAAAAGTGAAAGAAAGAATCATAGAGCATCTTGCTGTTTTAAAATTAAAACAAGACCTGAAAAGTCCGATAATATGTTTGTATGGCCCTCCGGGTGTAGGAAAAACCAGTTTAGGAAAAAGTATTGCAAAAGCATTGAACAGAAACTATGTTAGAATGAGTTTAGGTGGTTTGAAGGATGAGAGTGAAATACGCGGTCACAGAAAAACTTATATTGGCGCAATGCCCGGAAGAATTTTGCAAAATTTGAAAAAGGTTCAATCCTCTAATCCGGTTTTTGTTTTAGATGAAATTGATAAAGTTGGAAATGATTTTCATGGGGATCCTTCTTCTGCATTACTTGAAGTATTAGACCCTGAACAAAACACTTCATTCTATGACAACTTCCTTGAAATGGACTATGATTTGAGTAAAGTAATGTTTATCGCTACCTGCAACAATTTATCTTCTATCCAACCTGCTTTGAGAGACAGAATGGAAATTATTGAAGTGAACGGTTATACTGTAGAAGAAAAAATTGAAATTGCTAAGCGACATTTATTACCAAAGCAAGTCAAAGAAAATGGCTTAAAGCCTGCGCAGTTGAAATTATCAGATAAAATTATTGAAACCATAATTGAAAATTATACGGCAGAAAGTGGCGTGAGAAGTTTAGAAAAGAAAATTTCAAAATTAGCAAGGCACATTGCAGTTAATGTTGCAAAGGAGAAAGCTATTCCAAAAATTTCAGAAAATAATTTGGTTCAAATTTTAGGTCCTGCGCACAGCAAAGACAAATACCAAGGAAATGATAACTTCGGTGTTGTTACCGGTTTAGCTTGGACGCAGGTTGGAGGCGATATTCTCTATATAGAGTCTAGTATTAATCAAACTAAATCGCCAAGATTAACCTTAACAGGAAACTTGGGAGAAGTTATGAAAGAAAGCGCAACCATTGCTTTAGAATACTTGAAAGCAAATCCTGAAATGATTGAAGTGGATTCTCAACTTTTTGAAAATCTTGCTATTCATATTCATGTTCCCGAGGGTGCTACCCCAAAAGACGGACCAAGTGCAGGTATTGCAATGCTAACATCAATAGCCAGCAGTATTACAAAACGAAAGATAAAAAAAGCTTTAGCAATGACCGGTGAAATTACTTTAAGAGGTAAAGTTTTACCGGTTGGTGGAATAAAAGAAAAAATATTGGCCGCTAAAAGAGCCGGCATTAAAGAAGTTTTACTGAGTTCAAAAAACAAAGTTGATGTTGAGGACATAAATCAAAAATACCTTAAAGGTCTGAAGTTTATTTATGTAGATGAGATGAAAGAAGTTCTAGATTATGCTCTCATAGGAAAATCAAACACCAAAAAGGCTTAAGCTCTTTTTCCAATTCTTTGCTATTTGGTTTTTTAAGCCGTAAATTTGTCACGCATTTGAGCGAGGCATCAAGCAATATTAATCAAGATATAGAAGTAAGTTATTCCAAGTTCTCCGCTTACTTTCAATTAACCAAATTCCGGTTGGCAAGCTTGGTTGTTTTCTCAGCCGTTATTACATACTTTACTGTTGCAAAAACTTTTGATTGGCATCAAATAATTGCCTTGAGTATTGGCGGTTTTCTCGTAACCGGCGCCGCAAACGGCTTTAATCAAATAATCGAGCGAGAAACTGATAAATTAATGCACAGAACAAGAAATCGCCCCTTACCTACCCAGCATCTTAACTTCACAGAATCCTTGCTATTCTGCTCTGTTATTGGTATAGGTGGTACTGTATTGCTTTGGGTTTACACAAATCCGTTAGCCGGAATTCTTGGTGTGTTGTCCATTGTATTATATGCATTAGTATATACACCGCTAAAAAAAGTTAGTCCCTTTTCTGTTTTTATCGGCGCCTTTCCCGGCGCTTTACCAACATTAATTGGCGCTGTAGCACCAACAAATGGGTTTGGACAATTTGAGTTTTTTGGGCTTTTACTTTTTAGCATTCAGTTCTTTTGGCAATTCCCTCATTTTTGGGCTTTGGCATGGTTCAACAGTGAAGATTATGCACGTGCTTCTTTTTATTTATTGCCAAGCAAAGGAGGAAAAGACAGTTCTTCTAAGTTTCAGATTTTGTTCTACAGCGTAATATTGCTTGTTGTAAGTACATTCCCTTTTTTGTTTCAATATGTTGGTTTATTAAGTACATCTGCTGTTGTAATTTGCGGAATTGCCTTACTTCTACAAGCATACAATTTTTATAAAATTCCTTCAGATGAAAACGCAAAGAAGTTGTTTATTGTCACTTTAATTTATTTGCCATTAGTACAGTTGGCCTTAATGATAAAATTGTAACATGTTCGGAAAGAAAACCCAAAAAAAAGAAAAGCCTCATAAAGAAGAATTTGAATTAATGAGGCGTAAAACAAGTAAATCCTTATTGTGGATTGGAATTGTTAGTATCATCATGTTATTTTCCGGTTTAACAAGCGCTTATATTGTTAGAGCGAATAATGGAAACTGGTTAGTTTTTGATCTTCCAGATGTAATGATTATTAGTACCGGACTAATAATATTAAGCAGCTTAACCATGTGGATGGCACAGATTGCGATTAAAAAGGATGAAAAAAAGAAAACAAGTTTTTACTTGTTGATAACTTTCATTTTAGGAATTTGCTTTATCTATACGCAATACCTTGGATGGAAAGAATTAACGGTGCAAGGCATATTTTTTCTAGGAAAATATAGCAACGCATCAGGTTCCTTTTTGTATTTAATTGCCTTATTACATATTTTCCATCTTTTAGGCGGACTTATTTCGCTGTTAATTACCTGGAAAAATTCAAGGCAAAATAAATATAACTCTACTGATTATCTGGGAGTTGAAATGGCAGCAATCTATTGGCATTTTATAGATGTACTTTGGATATATTTGTTTTTGTTTTTGTATTTTTTTCGCTAAACTTGTACCCGTATTTTAAACTTTCTTAACATTCTTAACACTATTGTATGGCGCATACTATTGAAGTAGACCCAAAAGAAGCCTGGAGTGGCGGACAATCACCTTTTCGGGTAAGTTATGGAAAAATGATGATGTGGTTTTTCCTTATCTCTGATGCATTGACATTCGGAGGATTACTTATTTCCTATGGCTTCATTCGCCATAAATATGCTGAGGTGTGGCCAAAGGCAGAAAATGTCTTCACCCACTTTCCGTTCGTTGAACAACATATACCATTAGCATATGTGGGTTTAATGACTTTTATCTTAATTATGTCTTCTGTTACAATGGTTTTAGCTGTTGAAGCGGGTAAGAGAATGGATAAAAGAGGAGTTGTTATTTGGATGTTTTGGACGATAATTGGAGGTGCAGCATTCGTAGGCTCCCAAGCATGGGAATGGTTCCATTTTATCGTAGGTACTGAAGAAGGCGCATTAAGAAATGTTTGGGATTTTGAAGTTGGCAATTACGTAAAACAAACTGTTCACGGTGCTAACATGGTAGTTAATGAATATGGTGTACCTCAATTCGCTAATTATTTCTTCTTTATAACAGGATTCCATGGGTTCCACGTATTTTCAGGCGTTGTTATCAATTTCATTATTTTCATGAATGTAATTAATGATACCTATGAAAAGAGAGGGCATTATGAAATGGTTGAAAAAGTTGGTCTTTACTGGCACTTCGTAGATTTGGTTTGGGTATTTGTATTTACATTCTTCTACCTATTATAATAAACAATAACTCATTTTAATTAAGATATTATGGAATTCAACGATAATTATCCTTCATACGAAACGATGTATAATCATGATGAAGATTATGGTAAAAAAGCACGTCGTACCTTATGGAATGTTTTTTGGTTAATGCTTGTAGTTACTATTGTAGAATTAGTGATTGGCTTTATTGCCCCTGCACAAGGATGGAGCGGTTCATTAGGATTAAAAGTATTGTTTATTGGTTTAACA
>JBFWYJ010000086.1:0-10357 GCA_050186555.1 Bacteroidia bacterium | reverse complement strand
ATCTATTAAAAGGTCAATATCATTTTCATAGTTTACATACGCCAATAGTTACTTTAGTAATATTTATAGGTATTTTTTATGGTCAGCAATCACAAAAGTTAAGGATTCTTGGACTACTAGTGTAGCTATATGTTTTTTCTTTTTTGCTTGTTTTGCCGGGTTGGAGTGGTTTAGAAACATATTTTCATAAAGTTGAAATGCTTAAAAAGGTAACCCTTAGATTCTATTCATTGTTTCCTTTGATATGGTTTATTGTTTTAGCTTATACCGTTAAAATAATATTTGAACGAAGCCAACAGGTTGTTATTACTTTAACTTTCAGTTTATTAATAGTGCAAATGATATTTCAAGTTTTTTCAATTAATTCAGTTGACTATCAAGGTTGCAACTTCTCAGAAAATACGTTTTATAGAACATACATAAACTCAAAAAGTGATGAATATGATACATTCAGCAATTACTATAAACCTGATCTTTTTAGTAGAATAAAAAATGAATTAGATCATAAAGCATATACAGCCTGCATTGATTTTAATCCTGAAATTGCCCAGTATAATGGCATTAATACAATCGATGGATATTTTTACTATTATCCTATGAAAATGAGAAGACTAATGGACAGAATTAATCAGGAGGTTAATAAAAATGCCGTTAATGTTGAGCATAGTAACAGGTGCTGGTTATCAATTCCAAAAGTGCAGATTGGTGATAGTTGTCTTATTGATCCTAAGTGGGATTTTGAACTGTTAGATTCTTTAAGCGTAGGCAACTTCATCAGTAAGCACCGTATTATCTCAAACGAGTTAAGTTTAATTGCAAGGATTGAAGATCAAAAACAAAATTATTACATATACAGTAATAATTTTAATAAGGTAAAATAAAATTATTTATGAAACTGTCTGTTGTTATACCTGTATATAAAGGAGAGCAATTAGTTGATGAGCTTGTTAAAAGACTCGTTGATTCATTAAGTTTAATTACAGAAGAATATCAGATAATATTGATTGAGGATGGCAGCACAGAAGATAGTTGGTCAAAAGTAAAAGAAATAGCAAGTGCTAACAAAAAGGTAAAGGGGATATTGTTGAGCAGAAATTATGGACAGCATCCTGCAATCTACGCAGGTTTAACATATGCTAAGGGAGAATGGGTTGTTGTAATGGATTGTGATTTGCAAGATAGGCCGGAGGAAATCATTCGCTTGTATGGCGCCGCACTGCAAGGGCATCATATTGTATTAGCCCAAAGGTTTGATAGGAGCCATAGCTTCATTAAAACAAAACTTTCTCAGCTATTTTATTTTATATTAGCTTATTTGACAGATACAGATCAAGATAGCACCGTTGCAAATTTTGGCATCTACCACAGAAAGGTTGTGGATTCTATACTATCAATGGGCGACAGGTTTAAGTATTTCCCTGCAATGGTTAAATGGGTTGGGTTTAAGAAAACGAAGTTGGCTGTGCAGCACGATCCGAGATTTGAGGGAAAGTCTAATTATTCATTGAAGAAATTATTCAACTTAGGACTTGAAGTTGTACTAACTTTCTCTAATAAACCTTTAAGAATAATTCTAAATGCTGGGTTGATGATTTCACTACTGTCATTAATAATGGCAGTAAGGTATATTTGGCAGTATTTTAATGGTGATATAAAAGTGGCAGGTTTTGCAAGTTTGATAGTCTCAATTTGGTTTTTTTCAGGAATCGTGATATTTCTAATTGGAGTTTTAGGTTTGTATCTAGGAAAACTTTTTGACCAAGCAAAAAATAGACCTGTATTTCTAATAGAAGAAGAGATTAATTGATGAATATAGAAACACTTAAATGGGATTCTGAATTTTACGGGTTTTCAATAGGAAGAATAGAGATTAACGACATTATTGATTACGATAAACTGTGCCAAGTAATTAACAGCTCAGAACACGCATTACTATATTTGTTCGACAAAGGCAGGAAACTTGATTTGCCCCAATTACAAAATAAGACGCAAAGAACAGTAAAACTGATGGACAGTAAAGTAATTTTTAGAAAAGAAACCGGAGGGCTAGTTGAAGAAAGTAATTTGAAGGCAATCAGGCAAGTAAAAGTTTGTACTCCTGAATTAGTTGAACTAGCCTATAAATCTGGAGTATATTCTAGATTTAGATTAGATGACAAATTGCCTATTGATAAGTTCAAGGAGATGTATAAATTATGGATTGAGCAGTCCATTTTGGGAACTATGGCTGATGCAGTATTTGGTAGCTATATAAGCAATGAACTTACAGGCTTTGTTACAATAAAAATTAATGGCAAGAATGGAACTATCGGACTTGTTGCTGTTGATGAAAGGTTTAGAGGGAAAGGTTATGGTTCAATGTTAATGAGCGCTGTTGATGTATTTTCAATTAAAAAAGGGTTGTCAAACATTAAAGTAGCCACTCAATTGGAGAATATTGCTGCATGCAAATTTTATCAATCAAACGGTTATAATACGGAAAGCGTGGAAGATATTTATCACATTTGGTTATGAGCATGATTACTTTTAATAAACCATACTTAACTGGGAAAGAAACTGAATACATTCGAGAGGCAGTTCAATCTGGTAAAATATCAGGAGACGCTTTGTTTACAAAACAATGCCACTCATTTTTTGAGAGCAGATATGGTTTTAAGAAAGCCTTACTTACTACTTCATGCACGGATGCACTTGAGATGGCGGCAATATTATTGGATATAAAAGAAGGTGATGAAGTGATTGCGCCGTCTTATACTTTTGTTTCTACAGTCAATGCGTTTGTTTTGAGAGGCGCAAAAATTGTTTTTTGCGATAGTAATTCTAACAATCCAAATATTGACGTTGCACAAATTGAGGCATTGATCACGCCAAGAACTAAAGCAATTATTCCTGTACATTATGCTGGCATTTCATGTGATATGGGTAAAATTATGAGTATTGCAAAAAAGCATAATTTATTTGTTGTTGAAGATGCTGCTCAATCCATTGATAGCTATTACAATAATAATCCGTTGGGCAGTATAGGACACTTGTCAGCATTTTCATTTCATGAAACGAAGAATATTATTTCAGGGGAAGGGGGAATGCTAGCGATTAATGATGAACGTTTTGTTGAAAGGGCAGAAATTATTAGAGAAAAAGGAACGAACCGATCGAAATTTTTCAGAGGAGAAGTAGATAAGTATGGCTGGGTAGATATTGGCTCCTCATTCTTGCCATCAGATATTATTGCAGCATTTTTGTTTGCTCAATTAGAAAATCTTGAAAAGATTCAAAATAGAAGACAAGAGATTTGGAATTTGTATTTTAATGAGTTAAGTGTGTTGAACAA
The DNA here is from genome assembly GCA_050186555.1 of Bacteroidia bacterium. GTDB lineage: Bacteria > Bacteroidota > Bacteroidia > B-17B0 > Aurantibacillaceae > Aurantibacillus. The sequence goes on along the minus strand of JBFWYJ010000086.1, from coordinate 7,026 downwards.
GGTCGGCATCACACTGCCAAACATTCCTGAGTATGCAACAAACAACGCGCACATGTTTTATATTCTTTGTAATAATCTTGAAGAACGAACGAAATTAATTGCATACTTGAAAGAAAGAAACATCATGGCAGTTTTTCATTATTTATCATTACACAAAAGTGAGTATTACAAATCTAAACATGATGGCAGAGAATTACCAAATTGTGATAATTACTCTGACCGACTATTAAGGTTGCCTTTTTATTATGAGCTAAGTAATGATCAGGTAAAATATATTTCAAAGTCTATTACCGATTTTTATAATAGCAACAATCTTCAATAGTGCTGTACATTACTCTCCTCGATCAATTTCATCCTGGTATTTATTCAAGTCAAGTAATAGATGTTTGCGACCATCTAAATAAAAATCACAAAGCTAATATTCAATTAGTTGCATTTTTGTCGTTAAGGGAATTATTGAGAACAGATGCCCGTAAAAGATTAAAAGACCTATCTCCAAACGCAATTGTTCTTCCTGCTTTCCCAAAATTAAGATATTTTGAGTGGACTGCTATTTTACTATTTTTTGTTTGTTTGTTTACTGGAAGAAGAAAAGCAATATGCAGAAATGTTTTTTGTACGAATATGGCTTTCAAAGTAAAGAAAACAGGTTTATTAAAAAAAGTTATTCTAGATGGTAGAAGTGCAATGGCTGCAGAGATTAAGGAGTATGACGTTTTTCCGGTAGATTATATTAGAAATAATGTATCGCTATTTGAGAAAAAGGCTGTAGTCGAAGCAGATTATCGTATAGCAGTTTCTAATGCACTGATAAATTATTGGAGGAGAGAGTATAATTATTTAGAAAATAACCACGTTATTATCCCATGTACGCTTGACAATAAGTATTTCGGCTCAAATTTTGTTTTCAGTTCTGATAAAACACAGGTATTAAGAAATCAAATGGGAATAAGCAAAAATGATGTACTTTTTGTTTATTCGGGCTCTACAGCACCCTGGCAAAGTTTTGAATTGATGGAACAGTTTTTATCTCCTTGTTTAGCGCAAAACGAAAGCATAAAAGTATTGTTTTTATCAAAAATGACTAAGGACATAGAAAAGCTACAAATAGAGTATCCGGGCAGGATAATCCAAAAATGGATAGAGCACCATGAAATATTGGATTATCTATCATGCGCGGATTATGGATTATTGCTTCGAGAAAACTCTGTTACAAATCAAGTAGCCTCTCCTACTAAGTTTGGAGAGTATTTGTTTGCCGGATTAAACGTTTTAATTTCTCCTGATTTGGGGGATTATACTAAGTTTGTGATTGACAACAATTGTGGTTTAGTAATAAGTTCGGAGAGCGTTAAAAAGTTTCCGCAAGTGCTGCCTGAACAGAAAAATGCAAATCGAAAATTAGCAGAAAGGCATTTTACAAAACATTCTCAGGAAGTCAATTCTCAGTACGAAAAATTGCTTTCAGCCCTAAGTCAACCTTGAAGAATTTGCAAAAACATATTTCAATTCTGGATTCAATAAGAGCTTTTTCAGCTCTTTCTGTTTGTTTGTTTCATTTTGTTTGTACTACAAAAGATTTTGTGACAGATTCAACTATTTCAAGTTTGTTTTCTTCAGGAAAGTATGGTGTTCAAAGTTTTTTTGTGATTTCAGGTTTTATTATACCATGGTCAATGTATTATGCAAATTATTCAATAGGTAATTTTTTTACATTTTTATTTAAAAGACTATTGCGATTGGAACCTACTTATATTATTTCCATTTTCACAGCTCTCCTTTTTATTTTTCTGCGTAATAATTTTTATGTGAGTGATGAGAGTCAATCCGTCTCGGTAAATCAAGTTCTTGCTCACTTTGGGTATTTAATTCCATTTCAATCTACTTATGGCTGGTTAAATGCAGTCTACTGGACACTGGCAATAGAGTTTCAATTTTATATTTTTATTGCATTAATAGTCTTGGTTTTAAATTTGAATAAAGCTCCATTAAGATATCTTGTTTACTTATTGTGTTTACTAAGTACGTTTTTGGGAAGCGATCAATTTCTTCCTTTTTGGTTGCCTTTTTTCTTGTTCGGAATTATAACATATTTGTTTAAAACAAATCAGATATTTAAACTCGAGTTTATAATTATTTTAATAGCAACATCTGTCTTGATTTATTTCAGATATCCTTCAGCTATGTTAGTGTACTCTTTTATACCGATTATTGGAATTGTATTTTTTGAAAGCACGAAGATTGTTATACTAAACGGAATCGGAAAGTTTTCTTATTCCCTGTATCTTTTTCATTCTATTATTGGATCGGCATTTGTGAATGTGTTAAGTCATTATTGTTCTGGTGGTTTGCAAAAATTATTGATAATCTTAGGCGGTATGGTGATAAGTATCGGGAGTGCATATCTGATTTACTTGGTGGTTGAAAAGCCTTCAAGAAGCTGGTCATCATCATTTACCTACGAATAACTACGATTTTGACTTTATTTTCGCCAGTTTGGTCTTTATTTGAATAAAGTAATTCTCAAAGTAGTTAAAAGAAAGATAAGATATAAAAGCAGTAAGTATAACGCTGGAAGAATAAATTAAGATGTTGTTTAGTATTGAGTTCTGGTTCCCAAGTAAATTTTTGACAGTAAACAGAACAAACGGAATCAACATAAAGTGATACATATAAATTCCATATGAAATTTTACCAAGATAGTTTATCCATTTAAATTCCAAAAAGGTGTTGATCCTTAAATTACCAATTACTTGAATAATTATTAATAGAAAAATCACACCATATATCAAGTGCACCCCATCCTGTAAAAAATCTGGTGTATAAAAGATGAGAATTGGTATTGAAATAATGCCAGCAATGAAAAGAGCAGGATGTTTTAAAAAGGTTAAAATTGATTCTTTATTCTTTTGTACAAGGTAAGCGCCTATTCCACCAATAGCCATACACTCAAATTTCGACATAGCAAGAAATAGTTTGATAGGATTGTACCAAGCTTCATTCGAATAGTATTGCCCTAATAATACATATATGGCTTTAACAGCAATTACCAGAATTAATACCGAAGAAATGGCTTTAATAGGTTTGCTTGATTTATTAATTAATAGTGGCCAAAGAAGATAGAATTGTTCTTCCACGCCAATCGACCATAATTGTCCAATATGAGGGACGGCGGCTAAGAAAGAGAGTGCGGCATTCGGCAACATGAATATGTATAAAAGTAAATTCGTGATATAGTTTTGCTCAAATGAAGTTTGCAGATACGAGATTTTAACTACATCTAAAAGCGGCAACACAACAAATCCAAGAATGATAATCAGATAGTATAATGGCCAGATTCTTAAGACTCGCCTCAAGTAAAATCTTTTCACGTCAATCCTTTCGAATTTTTCTTTTTCAACTAATAACAAAAACGTAATTAAAAAGCCGCTCAATACAAAGAAAAAGTACACTCCTAAACTACCTAGGTTAAAAATTACAGGATTGTGCCATATTGTTTCAAATCCAAAACTTGGTTTTAATAACTCTATATGTGTTATAACAACACAAAAGGCAGCAATAAACCTTAAACCATTAATGCCTCTAAAATATATTATATCGCTTTTATTCAAGAATTGTTTTGCAAAATTACAGTTATTTTAAAATTGAAGTGATTTTATTTACTTATTTTGTATTATCTCCGGTATCTATCGGGAATATTTATTTACATGAATGATTTATCGAATGGTTTAAATCAAAGGAAAACGTATCTTTCTCAACTAGTAATAATACTATCTGTGTATTTTACTGTTTTTGTAAGTTCATTTACTTTCTTTAAGCAACCATTTGAGTTTCACATTGGATATTTGGCCTATTTTACTCTAGTTCCTTTGTTTTACAGGAAGTATGGGCAGGTTAGACCATTATTGGTGATATTTTCAATACTCTTGTTGGTTGGAGTATTTAATGTTTATCTGGGTAATAATACTTTTGCTCAATTTTTTAAAGTTTTTATTGGTTTATGTTTAGCATACTATTTATATTACTATTTTATCAAGGAGTTCAATTGGAACATTAAGAGGTTGTTTCAGTGGTATTTAAAAGGGGCATATATCGCTTCCTTGATCGGTGCAGTCCAGTTTGTTTCATACCTCCTTAACATAAAGTTTGGCTATGATTACAGTTGGATTCTAAATAAATGGGGCGTAATACCGGGTGGTTTCTTTGGCATTAGAATAAATTCAATTTTTCCTGAACCAACATACTTTGCGACCGTATTATCAACTTCTTTTTTTGTTGCAACTTTTTCTCTTTTAACGAGAAATACGCAGTATTATAATATTTATCAATCAATACTAATAGTAATTGTATACTTTTTGTCCTTTTCAGGAATTGCACAAACGGCAATTTTTTTAGCAGCACTTTTTTTGATGATTAATTTTGGGCTAGTGAGATACATATTTGTGTTTATTCCGGTAATGATTTTTATGTTTAATTATTTATACAGTAATGTAGAGGAGTTCAAGGAAAGATATGATAGTACAATAGATTTATTTTCGGGAGGAAAGTTTGTACTTGGAAAGACACATGGATCCTCATTTATATTATACAACAACTACGTTGTTGCGACTGAAAACTTTAAGAAAAATCCACTTTTTGGAACCGGAATTGGCTCACATGTAACAGCTTTTGAGAAATATTCTATAGCAAAACAGATAAAACACTGGGGATTTAATTTAAACTCAGCAGATGCTAACTCCATGTTTTTAAGGCTAATGTCTGAGACGGGGCTTTTTGGTTTAGGAATATTTTTGGTAATAATTGTTAAGTGCTACATCAAGCGAAATGAAGATTTTGAATCTAGTCACTGGATCATCAGTAACGGTATTTTAATTATGATACTTTTAAATCTATTCCGCCAAGGACATTATTTCCTAAATGGATTCCCGTTCTTTGTGCTATTGTATATTTACAATTACTTTGATTATCAAAAATTGTTTGAATCAAAGGAGAATTCTGACAAGGTAGATTCTTTACCTCAAACTGAAACTAATTATTAGTGCTTTCTTCTTCTGTGTTTCAGTTTTCTTTCTCTCATATTTAAAATCTCAATTAGTAAAGCAAAACCTAATGCTGTGTATGCGTAGTTCTTATTCAATTCCACATGGTGTTCATGATCTACTGAAAAATTGTAGGCATCTGTTAATGATTCACCTAATAAAACCCCACCTATCACTAGCAAAAACGCCAAGGCAATCATTTTTATTCCCGGATTTTTATTAATAAAGTCTGCAACCTTTCCACTGAATAACATCATTAAAATCATTGAAATCACAACACCTCCAATCATTATTGGCACTTCACCGCTTACGCCAACAGCTGCTAGAATACTATCGAAACTGAAAATAAAATCAATCAATATTATTTGCAAAATGATTGAACCAAACGTTACAGTTTTTTTATTATCCGTTAATCCCATGTCTTCACCACCTTCGTTTATCTTGTCCTGAATCTCTTTCCAGGTTTTAACCAATAGAAACAACCCTCCCGAGAATAAGATTAATCCTTTACCTGAAACGCCATATGGACCAATAAAAAATAAAGCATTTTTTAAATGAGCTATCCAACCAATAAATATCAATAGAATGGAACGAATAACTAAAGCCAGTGTTAAACCAATGTTCCTGGCACTTGCCTGTCGCTCACGTGGTAATTTATTTACGGCAATTGAAATGAAAATGATATTATCAATTCCTAATATAATCTCAAGGAGTGATAATGTAGCCAGACCAATCATTCCTTTAGCAGAAAAAAGAATGTCAAAAACGGATTCTGGAGTATGCATCTGTACTAATTATTGTGCAAAGATACGATTTTAATAAATTTCTACTAAAATTAATTTAACTGAAAATCAAATAGTTAGTTAAAAATTTAAATTATTATAGTACTATGTGATACAAGGTACTCTTAAAATTATATAACTTTGTATCACCAAATTGAATTTAAAAACAAATAAATATGAAGAAGAGAAATTTTAAACACTTTGTAACGGTAGTATTAACCTCAATGATTTTTGCCGTTAACGCAGGAACCGGAAATAGCGTTAATCTAAAACCGGGAGAATCGGAAAAAACGATTCAACAACAATTTTTATTCCCAAACATTATTTTACCAGTAGAGAAAAATGAAAAAGTTCCGGTTGTTTTTACACTCAATAAGGAGAATAAAATTGATGTGATAATTGCAAAGACAGAGAACAATGTATTAAAAAGAGAAATTGAAAATCAACTTGCTGATTTGACTTTGCCAAATTTGAAAGCAAACTCAACATACAGTATCGTATTAAATTTTAAAAGATATTAATTATGACAGTCAATTCAGAAAACGCGAAAGCACAAATGCGAAAGGGGGTATTGGAACTATGTATACTTTCCATCCTTTCAGCAGGAGATGCTTATCCAACAGAAATAATTGAGAAACTAAAGGAAACCAAATTGGTGGTGGTTGAAGGAACATTGTATCCTCTATTAACAAGGTTGAAGAATACAGGACTTCTTGCATATAGATGGGAAGAAAGCACTAGTGGGCCACCAAGGAAGTACTATAAGCTAACAGAAATTGGACAGCAATATTTAAAAGAACTTCAAGTAAGTTGGGACGAACTAGTTGAATCAGTTAATAAAACCATCAAATAAGATAATATTAGAAATCATGAATAAAACAGTAACTATAAATATCAGTGGAATTATTTTTCATATTGAAGAAGATGCATATGAAAAGTTGAGTCATTATTTAGCAAAAATAAAAGGATATTTCAGTACAGACGAAAGTGGCAATGAGATTATTTCAGACATTGAAGCACGTATTGCCGAATTGTTACAAATGAAAATCAGTCAACATAAGCAAGTTGTTTTGATGGCAGATGTAGATGATGTGATTAATGCCTTAGGTAAGCCTGAAGAATTTGGCATTTCAGATGATTCTGAAAAAAATACTCAGGGTGAGAGCGCATATTCTAATTCATAACCACTTAAAATAAGATTATTT
>JBFWYJ010000085.1:0-10491 GCA_050186555.1 Bacteroidia bacterium | reverse complement strand
ACATCTCTTACTTTCTTTAAGTTTTCTTCTAAGCTTACCGTCTTTGAAAACAGTATTTCCGTGAATATTAACATCTTGAATTCTTACGCGTTTACCCTTATCAACTTTGATTGTTAAGATAACATGCGGAGTTTTTGCTAATAGGTCTTTGTCTTTAATTAACTCCACTTTTGCAAAATAGTATCCTTTATTCATGAAATGTTCTTTCACAACATTTTCAATGGAGCCCAATAAATAATCCGTTAATACGCGTTCCTTAACCAATCTAATTCTTGTACGAATATCATCGGCATCTGTTTTTCTCACATCCCCTTTGAAAGCAAATTTGGTAAGCCGGGGACGTTCTTCTACTTTGATTACAAGAAAAATATCATTGCCAATTATATTCTCTTGATAAATATCTATGCCTTCAAATAAACCCTGCTTCCACAAGTTTTTAATGGCTTCTGTGATTTTGTCACCAGGTACTGAAATTGCGTCTCCTACGGAAAGTCCGGATAACAGCTTAATAACATTCTTATCAGAATTATCAGCGCCTTCAATTCTTATACCGCCGATATTATATTTCTTAGGGCTCTTTATTGCCTCTAACATCAAACTGTCATTGGTTTGAGAAAAACTTAACTCAAAACATAAAAGAAACAGGAATATCGATACTACAACTTTCTGCATTAAGAATTAGGTAACTGTTCGCTAATCATGCCAAACCTTCTCTCTCGGTTTTGGTATGATAAAATTGCTTTATAAAATTCTTCCTTTCTAAAATCAGGCCACAAAACATTCGTGAAATAGAATTCTGCGTAGGCCAACTGCCACAAAAGAAAGTTACTGATGCGATGCTCGCCGCTTGTTCTAATCATTAATTCAGGATCAGGAAATTTTGAAGTGGTTAAATGCTCACTTATTAATTCCGGAGTAATTTGGTCAACTTTAAGGTTGTCGTTTTTTACTTTTTCGGCAATGCACTTCATGGCATTGGTAATTTCCCACTTGCTGCTATAGCTTAAAGCCAAAATAAGATTTACGCGATCATTTTTGGAAGTATTATTTATGGCTTCCAGTAATTCATTTTGACATGATTCAGGAAGACTTTTGACATCACCAATAGCCCATAGACGAACATTGTTTTTGTTTAGGTTAGGGGTTTCCATTGAAATGGTGGAAACCAATAATTCCATTAAAGCATCAACTTCTTCCTTAGGTCTGTTCCAATTTTCGGTGCTGAATGCGTATAAAGTAAGATACTTTACGCCAACCTCGGTGCAAGCTTCAACGATATCTCTAACCGAATTTACACCCTCATAATGACCAAAAACACGGTTTTCTCCTTGCTGTTTGGCCCAACGTCCGTTACCATCCATTATTATCGCAACATGTTGGGGTACATTGCTCTTATCTATTTGATTAATAAGGCTCATAAAAAGGCACAGCAAAGATAAGAAAAACGGATTCTCAACCAAGTTAAGTGCCTGAATTAGGGAAATTTAACAGGGCTGAGAAAACCACTTTTTATTACCTGTCTTCGTTTAATCTTATGTCTTATCCGGCAGATGTATGTATCTTTATTAACGCATTGTATACCTGGCTAGATATATTTGATTTAATTCTGCCTCCCTTTTATTTAGTAATAATTTATTTTGTTGCCCATAAACTGGTAGAATCCAAAATAAATTCACACGGGCAATGCCACTACCGCTATCTAATACCCGGCTTATCCTTTAAAATTATTGGGGGAATTTTTCTTTGCTTAATCTATACTTACTATTACAAAGATGGTGGCGATGTAACAAATTACTTCTTAACAGCAAGAACCTTCGTAGAAGTTTTATATGACGGAAATCTATCCCTGTTTAGTGATATGTTACATTTTAAATCAAGCAACATTCATTTAAGCGGTGTGTTTTCAAAAGAATACGGACCGGTGTTCTTCAGGCACAATGATTATTATGCATTATTCACGGTCGTGCTGGCAATTCCAGTTGTTATTATTGGATGTAAAAGTTTTATTACATCAACCATTGTTCTGTGTGTTATTAGTTTTTATGCTTTGTGGAAACTATACGAAGTTTTTTTAGATGTTTACCCAAACTTTAGTCAATCATTAGCTATTGCGATATTTTTTATACCCTCAGTGTTTTTTTGGGGTTCTGGAATTTTGAAGGATACCTTTTCAATGTTTTCTCTATCCATGTTTATTAACGGGATGTACCAAACAATGATTCTAAAAAGAAAAAGTATTATTCATTACAGTTGGCTAATAATTGCTTCATATTTTCTTATAAACATTAAGCCCTATGTATTGTTTGCTTTATTACCGGGAACTTTGATCTGGTTAAATTTCTCAAGAGTACAAAAGATTAAAAATCAAGCATTCAAACTATTCATCTTACCGCTAATTCTTGTATTTATTGTTATTTCTGTTTTAGTGCTTTTGCAAGTGTTAGGTCAGTACCTAGGGGAATATAGCCTAGACAATATTCTGCAGAAAGCCGTGAAGACACAAAAAGATTTGGTTAGGGAGCAGTATGGAGAAAATTACTACAATATAGGTTCATTTGATGCCACTATTCTTGGCGTACTATCTAAAGTGCCGGCGGCTCTTAACATGGCAATTTTTCGACCATATATATGGGATGCCAACAATCCGGTAATGTTGCTTTCAGGAATAGAAAATGCCATCATTCTATTTTTTACCATTTTAATTATAATTCGTCTCCGAATTAAAATTCTATTTAAGTCATTGTTCGGACAACCATTATTGTTGTTTTCACTTTTGTTCAGCTTGTTTTTTGCTTTTTCTGTGGGGCTAACAACTGCCAATTATGGAGCGCTGGTTAGACTAAAAATACCATTTGTTCCCTTCTATGCCGCAACGCTTTTAGTGTTGTATGAATTGAATAAAGATCAAATGTCTATTAGCTCTATTTTCAATAGAAAGACAAGAAAATAAGCAGTTGACTAATTCACCAATTGACGTAGCGCTTTTAAAAATTGATTGTACTGATTCTCAAAGCCTCTGTAGTTTAAACCAACGTTCCGACATCTTTGCGCAACAACATTACGGTCTTCTGATAACAAATTAAAAATTTGTTCTTTCTTCTCTCTCAATTCAACAGAATTAAAATCATTTATTACAACTCCCACATTAAACTCATCAGCTACAAGATCGTCTTCAGACACGCCTCTGCAAACAATATAAGGTAAACCACTGCACAAATATTCTCCCACTTTAATATTTGAGCTAAACTTTTTCGAAGGTACCGGCAATGCACTTACTATTCCTATGTCTGAAGCAGACAGATACACCGGCATTTCAGTATATTCAATTGGTAAAAGAATAATGATTTTTTTGGAAAGATTTGACTCGACCAATTTGGCCAATTCTGTTTTTTGAGGTGTAATTATTAATGCTCTATATTGGTCATTAAAACACAAAAACTCCTTAATGATTGAATATATTTGCTCAACACTAGCATAGATCCCGCCAATCTTACCTGGATAGATGATTAATTTTTCATCTGCACTGATGCCGAGTTTTTTTCGAATCATATCCCGATCTTGTTCTGAATATTTAAATAAATTATCATTAGCGACACTTGTTACTTTAAAAAACGGCGCCCTTATTCCTTCGTTTTTTAGCCTTATCTGCATTGCTTCTGTTCCGCTACTAATTACCGAAGCATGCCTAATTGATAGACGCTCGAATCTTTGAAGCCATCGGAACTGCCAGCTTTTCGCATTCCAAATATTGGCATCCAATAAATACTCACTATGTGGTTCGTATTGGTATAAATAATACTTGAGGGGGATCAGTTTTGAAACAATTCCAATAAATGCACCCGCAATAGAACCCAGAGATATAAAATGCTTATATCCTTTAAGTCGGAATTTAAATATGATAAAAAAGGAATTCAAAACATCGGTGAGTTTAATAAAAAAACCGTCGCCTTTGTGCCATTTCACCGGTTTCCAATCCACATTTGCTTCATCAAATAACTGCTTAAAATGAGAAAGTTGGTTGTCTGTTAGCGGGAAATCCGGGTCCTCAAAAGATACTATTGAAATTTTGAAAGGCTCATGGTTTTTTATTAATTGATTGATGTACAAAAAAATATTAGATTGAATTAAAGGATCATTCAATCTGTTGTATAAAAAGAACACAATTTTTTTTCTTTCTTCCTTCTCCATCTAATCAGGCGTTAAATAGTTTCTTCATCAATGGAATTGGTGAATAAAAAAATGAAGCTAACAGATGTTTAACGGCTTTTCTCCAATTTTTACTTTGTACCCACCAAGTGCTTGCAATAATGAGGTGCAATTTTGCAAAAGATTTATTCTTAATGGAATTATTTTCAAACCAATTATTCTTTAAGGCTTTTTGGTAAACATACAAATGGTCTCTTTCAAAAACTTCACTATGTCTACCCATACTTCCTTCCACTATTCTGTATCCAACGAGTGGTTCTGGAATTCTATGAACTACATAGTCTTTGCAGATACGAATGGTTAAATCTTGGTCGGCAGCTGTAGATAAGTTTTCATCCCAATCGCCAACTTTGTTCAATACGCTTCTTCTTATAACAATATTACTGGAAAATGCGGGAATCACAGTTTCATTCCATAATAAAACTCGTGTATGAAGTCCGGAGCCTGAAACACCTTTATTAAACCTCTGAAGTTTACTTCCGGCAGAATCTAAATACTGAACATCAGAATGTACCGCATCGAAATCAGAATTATTCTCCAAAAACTCAACTTTCCTCTTCAGGTTATCGGAGAAAAAAACATCATCAGCATCCAAGAAAGCAATGTAATCTCCTTTGGAATGTTTAAATCCAAAATTTCTTGTTTTGCTAACGCCCTCATTGACTTTTTTATAATATTTTAATCGAAGGTCTTGTACAAACTCCTTTATTACTTCGTCTGTTTCATCTATTGAGCCATCATTGACTAAAATCACTTCTATGTTTTTGTAGGATTGGTCAAGCACAGATGTCAAGGTGTCTTTTAAGAACCTTGCCGAATTATACGAAGGGATTATAATAGAGACTAATTTATCCTGAGAAAAGGTCATAAATTCAACAACAAGACATTTTTAAAACCGTTATCTTTTAAGTACATTCGAATACTTGAAAGTAGCAAATATAGCGATAAAAGGCGGGCTTGGAAACCAGTTGTTTCAATATGCATTGGGCATTTATTTAAAAGAAAAATACGCATGCAATGTTCATTTTGATATTAGACCATTGTACTCTAAACAAGAAAATCTGACACCAAGAACTTTTGAACTTAAAAAGCTCTTTCCTGAAATGCAATTTTGTTCTGATTTTACCAATCAATTGGTACATACATGTGAAGACAACATCTTTGCAAGATTATTTAAAAAAATGACGAGGGAACTGGTAGGTTTAAATTATATGTCGGAAGATCAATTTAACCATTCGCAATCACTCGATAAAAAACGCTATTATTTTGATGGGTATTGGCAGGATTTACGCTATGCCAAGTGTCTTCTTGATGAACTGAATAAAATAGCTTTTAATCAATTAAAGGATTCTCATTATTACAAAGAAATTCTTCAATCTGATAACAATATTGGCATTCATATTAGACGGGGTGATTATGTTTCCAATCCATTTATTAATTCATATCATGGTAATTGTGATTTAAACTATTATCAAAAAGCTTTAGATTACATTCAATCCAAAACAGCAAGTCAAAGAACGTTTATCTTTACGGATGATGTGCATTGGGCAAATGAAAATTTTGGAAACAATAGTGCTGTTTCCATCGTTAGTCAAAATGTGAATAACGCCATTACCGAATTATTTCTTCTTAAAAGCTGCTCTCATCTTGTGTTATCAAATAGTTCATTTAGTGCATGGGCTTCATACTTAAATGGAAACAATGAGGCGATAATTATTGCTCCGGAGCAATGGACCAAAGCTCATAAAACAGTCGATTTGTCAATTAAAAAGGAGAATTGGATTGTCTTATGATTAAACCGGATATAAGTGCAATAATGATTGTTTACAATGGTGAAAAACACATTTCGGAAGCCATTCAATCTGTCTTAAATCAGACTTTTACCAATTTTGAATTAATAATCGTAAATGATGGTAGTACGGATTCCACAAAAGAAATAATTGAAAAATACAAGAATGAAGATAACAGGATTAGGCTTCTTAATAATGAAATGAATAAAGGGCTTTCTTATTCAAGAAACTTGGCAGTCATGCAAGCCAATAGCGATATAATTGCCGTAACTGATTCTGATGATATTAATGAATGGGATAGGTTTGAAATTCAATATAATTACTTAATTAATAATCCATTTGTTGACGTTCTAGGCTGTTCTGTTTCTGTAATAAATGAAACTAATGAAAAAATTGATAATTGGGATTATCCGGTTAGCAATGATGAAATTAAGTTGAAACTTAAAAATTCATGTATTGTAGCTAATCCCACAGTACTTTTTAAGAAGAAAGTATTTACAGAAATTAATGGTTATGATAAAGCATTAACGATATGCGAAGATTGGGATTTTTTTGTTAGAGCGTCAGAAAAATTCAACTTTTTTAACCTACCAGACTACAAGGTTAAATACCGTGTTCATCCAAAAAACATTTCGAAAAACAAATTAGAACATACGATTACCTATTCATGTTACCGAAGCGGGTATATAGATAGAAGTGAAGCAGGGCTTTCAATAAGCGAACTGATTGTTAAACACCCTGAGTTGCGCGATAAAATTTCTGAAAAGATAGCACAATTCTATTGTTATTGGATTAACACTTATTTGAAAATGGGTTATAAAAATTCAGCGGAAGAATTAGAAAAAAAAGTAATTAATGAGTATTTCCATTTCTATAGCAAAGCTTCAAAAGCTTCATTTTTTAAGCAACTATCCAAAATTTACTTCTCAAATAAGCTATTAATAAAGGGGCTTTCATTCTTATTCCGTTATATTTGCATTTAACATGTTGTCAATTATTATTTGCACTTATAAGAGACCTGAATTATTAAAAAAATGTGTTTCTTGTTGTCTTAAAATTATAGATGCAATTGAAAGCGAATTAATTGTAGTTAACGACGATAACACAGCTTCTGTTTCTGTTATTTCCCACCCGAAAATATGCTTACTAAATAATCCTAAAACCGGATTAGCCAGTGCGAGGAATTTTGGCGCAAAAAATGCAAAGGGCGATTTATTATTATTCATCGACGATGATATTGAGTTTGAAACGGAGACAGTACTAACCATGCTGAATCATTACAATAAAAACGGAGCAAGTTATAACCCAAATTGGAAATATTCAGATGAGATGCTTTCTATTGTAAAAGGCACACAATTTGGAAGATTTTTAATTGCCAATAACCTGATCAGTTATAGAGGTTGGGTTCGTGATTTAAATTGGCAAAATGAAATTTTTGAAGTTTCAAAATTGGCAGGATTTTTCTTTTTAATTAATAAAAACGATTTTTTTTCCATTAATGGATTCAACGAAGAGTTTGAAAATCAAGGAACAGAAGATGATGAGTTATGTCGGCGGTTAAAGGCCAAAGGCATTAAGATGTATATCGATCCTACTATATATGTTAACCATAATGAACTTGACAGAATTAGTCTAGAAAATCGATTAGTCAGGTACTCAAACGGTGCAGAAAACAGGCGTAAAGCTTTTGAATTGGGCTTAAAAGAATATGAAATTCCTTATAGTGCATTGCGAAGATTCGTTCTCACGATAATCTTACCCTTTCGGTATTTACTAGTTCTAATAACTAAATTAATTCCGAACAAAATACAATTCGATAGTTTGTACTTTAAATTTTGCCGCCTATTAATTGCAATTTATATTTTTAAAGGTTACAGGAAAAGTAAATAGCTATTCCTTATAAAAAATAGTATTCACGAAAGTATCAGCATAAACTTTATAGCCTTTCGAAATAAGATTCTCAATTAAAGCGTTGTTTTTTTGTTGGCTTAAACCAGAGCCATCATAAACTGTTGTTTCAGCACAAATTACTTTTGGATAATTCTTACTTAGATCTAATTCGGTGATAATCGATAAGTCCATTCCTTCAACATCAATACTCAGTAAATCAGGAAAAACACCATTTTTGAATTCGTTTAATACTGTTGTTATCCTCTTTAGTTCAATTTCAGTCTTTCTGACCAAAGTATGACCCAAACCGATGTTTTTTTTATATTCTTGCTCGCTAAAAGTGTTTAAAGTATTTGGATGAAAAATATATAAAGGTTTACGTCCATCCTTCGAATCAATACCAATATTCAGATTTACATCTTCCGGTCTAAACTTTTCAAACAAAGAAATTAAATGGGGATCCGGTTCTATATTGATGCCTCTACCACCGAATTTGTAAAACAAGTATGTGTTATTTAACCTAAAAGGATGGTGCGCTCCAATATCAATATAACTAGGCTTTAGATTTCCCAATTGGGAAAAGTATTGTTGGATTAATAAATCTTCTCCTGCCTGAGAATATGATATTTTACGGTAATTTCTTTCGGTAAACAATTTATACTTTACTTTATTAAGCAAATTGCTTTTATCAGAATTTCTTTTCTTTTGAGGGAAAAACTTTTTATTCACAAACAGCATGTCACCCGCCAAACCAATTGCACCATCAAAATCAATATAAAATCCTTTCTTTGATAAGAATGAAATTATGTCCTTTTTTAGCGGTTGGTTTGCATATAAATGTTCGTTTTCTACCTCAAGCCAAATTAATTTTATGTTCTCAATGAAATCACCTGCGCCAACTAATACTTTCAATTCAGCACCTTGAACATCCAGATGTAATAAATCAATGTTTACTATTCCATGATTAAGTACATAATTTAATAATGTTTCTGTTTTAACTTTTTTCTTGCTCTTGAACTTAAGCCAATCAAATATTTGAGTGACTTTATCAGGCTTTAACAACGAACTCGATTTATTACCGAAATCCCAAAACTCTGTATTTTGTTCACCTTCGGGACTCCCCTCTGAAATATAAAAATCTTGTTCCCCTTTTTCGTCTGATAATGCAAGATTATTAAGTTTGATTTTTTCTGCCTTGTGTAAATTAATTATACGTGTAGCCTTGTCGTAATTCGTATCCAAAGCTTCAAATGAATGCAAGGTTGATTCAGGAAAAAGCTTTCTATAGCGAATAGAATCTTCCGCTTCACAACAGCCAACATCAAAAATTACCAGCTTTTGCTTAGGATTTAAATACTTTAATAGATAATCCTTGTTTGGCAAATCACTATTTATAAAATCGTTGATGTTATACATTGGTTCTACTAACATTAACCTCCATTTGATTCAACACAAAACCACAATCACTTCGTAGCGACAATTCTTTGTTTTCACTTTTCTCGATTAAAAAAGATAAACAATTTGAAAAATACTGAATATTTACTTCATTCGAAGAAAGTCCTAAGGAAATATTGTACCTGCCCGCTCCGTAATACAAATCCTTCTCATTAAATTCATACTTATACTTTCCCTTTTTTGTTGTTTCCGGCTTAGACCATACCGTTCGAACAACCGCTCCTTCATCAGAAGTTATTCCCAACCCAACAATAAAACCCGGAATATCCTGACTTAATTCAACATCAACATCAATTGACAATTGATCGCCTGCATAAAAGTTATTCGTTTCTTTGTTTCTGGGGTTATAAATGCGCACTTGATATGCAGAAGCAATGACTCCTTTTTTATTGTGTTCTTTTAATGACACCTCGGTATCAAATACATTATTGTTGCTTGATAAATAAAACTCTACGGCTTCATTTGAAGTTCCTTCAAATTTTACTTCACCCTTATTTAATACAACCCCTTTCTTGCATAAAGTGCGCAAAGAACCCAGATTGTGACTCACAAAAAGCACCGTTCTTCCGTCCTTACTCACTTCTTCCATTTTGCCCAGGCATTTTTTCTGAAACTCTGCATCACCAACTGCAAGAACTTCATCAATAATCAAAATCTCATTCTCAAGAAATGCTGCCACTGCAAAAGCTAGCCTTAATTGCATGCCACTACTGTAATGCTTAAGCGGCGTGTCCAAAAACCTTTCAACTCCCGAAAAATCCACAATAGCATCAAAATTCTTTTTTATTTCAGAACGCTTCATTCCGAGAATAGAACCATTCATAAATATATTTTCTCTTCCTGTCAACTCCGGATGAAAACCAGTTCCTACCTCTAATAAACTTGCTATTCTCCCTCTTCCAATTATTTTACCGGATGTTGGCGGTGTAATCTTTGAAAGTATTTTCAATAATGTAGATTTTCCTGCACCATTTTTCCCAATGATGCCAACTGTATCACCCGGCATTACTTCAAGACAAACATCCTTTAAAGCCCAAAAATCTTCTTTACCTGACTTGGAAGTAAATAAGTTACCAATAGAGTCTCTTATACTTATATTTGGTTGATGCTCATGATTAATTCTGTACTTCTTGCTAATGCTTTTTATTTC
>JBFWYJ010000084.1:0-10519 GCA_050186555.1 Bacteroidia bacterium | reverse complement strand
TTAGAAAAAATTGCATTCATAATTTCTTCACTTTCTTTTGCATGTCGCTTTCCAAAACCTGTAGCAGGACTCGCTGCTTCTTCCCTACCAACATACTTTAAATTCAAGGAACAGAAATAGTGATTGATAAATCTCCATGCACCCATGTTTTCAGGCTCTTCTTGCACCCATAAAAACTGAGATGCATTTTTGTACTTTTCCAATACAGCCTCAATTTGCTTTTTCGGGAAAGGATAAAGTTGTTCGACGCGAACAAAGGCAACATCGTTAACGCCTTCCTTGGCACGTTGCTCAAGCAATTCATAATATATCTTACCTGAACAGAATGCCACACGTTTCACATCTTTTGCTTTTACTTCAGTGTCGTCAATTACCTCTTGAAATCTACCCTTTGTAAAATCTTCCAATCTAGAAACACAAGCAGGGTAACGAAGCAATTTCTTTGGCGTGAAACAAATTAACGGTTTTCTGAAACTACGCTTTAATTGTCTTCTTAAAACATGAAACTGCTGCGCAGGTGTTGTTGCATTAACAATTTGCATATTGTCCTCAGCACACATCTGCAGGAAACGCTCCATTCTTGCACTTGAATGTTCCGGACCTTGACCTTCATATCCATGAGGCAACAATACTACCAAGCCGTTCATACGACGCCATTTATATTCCGAAGAAGATAAATACTGGTCAATAATAATTTGTGCGCCATTGAAAAAATCACCAAACTGCGCTTCCCATATAGTTAATGAGTTTGGAGATGCATATGAATATCCATACTCAAATCCTAAAACACCATATTCTGAAAGTAAGGAGTTATAAATATTTAGCTTTCCCTTCACATCCATGTGGTCTAATGGGATGTACTCTTCTTCACTGTCCTCCATTTTTATTACGGCGTGTCTGTGCGAGAAAGTTCCACGCTCAACATCCTGACCGCTGAAACGAACATTATGTCCCTCTTGCATCAAAGTTGCATAAGCCAACAACTCTCCCATCGCCCAATCATAATTATCGTTCTTAATCATATTCTGACGATCATTGAACAACTTGATGGTTTTGTTAAAGAATTTTTTATCTGTTGGAAGCAAAGTTGATTTATTGGCCAAGTCTAAAAATATTTTTTTGTCGACAGCAGTGTCAGGTGACTGATCAAAATCGCTTTTGCCAGCCATTTTTATTCCTTTCCACGGGCCTTCCAAGAACGAAGTTACTTTTGCCTTTTCTGTTTTCTTAGCCTCGTCTAAATTTTGTTCTAAGACGTCTTTGAAGTTTTTCTCTACTGCTTTAATTTCATCTTCAGTAAAAGAACCTTCACTAACCAATTTTCTAGCGTAAACATCTTTTGGATTTGGATGCGCTGCTATTTCCTTGTAAAGTAAAGGTTGAGTAAATCTTGGCTCATCACCTTCATTATGTCCGTATTTACGATAACATAAAATATCGATAAATACGTCCTTTCCGAACTTCTGACGGTAATCAATAGCTAATTGAGCAACCAAACAAAGTGCTTCTACATCATCACCGTTAACGTGGAATACAGGCGATAAGACAACTTTTGCTATATCAGTACAATACGTTGAACTTCTTCCATCAATGTAATTGGTAGTAAAACCAACCTGGTTATTAATTACGAAGTGAATGGTACCACCCGTTTTATAACCATCTAATTGACTCATCTGAATCACCTCGTAAACAACACCCTGGGCAGCAACTGCTGCATCACCATGAACAAGAATAGGACAAACTTTTTTGTTATCTCCGTTGTGTCGAGTTTCGATTTTAGCTCTTACAATTCCCTCAACAACCGGGTTAACGGTTTCCAAATGCGAAGGATTTGGCGTTAAAGAAATATGAACAGGCATACCCGAATCACTTATCAAATCAGAACTATATCCCATGTGATATTTAACGTCACCGTTAAACTGCATGTCCTCGGATGGCATCCCTTCAAATTCTGCGAAAATATCTTTTGTAGGCTTATTCATGATATTGGCAAGAACATTTAATCTGCCGCGATGAGCCATTCCGATCACAAAATCAGCAATTCCTGATTTAACACCATACTCCATCAAAGTATTTAATGCCGGCAAAAATGATTCCCCTCCTTCGAGTGAAAACCTTTTTTGTCCTACGAATTTTGTAGCTAAAAAGTTTTCGAAAGAAGTTGCCTGAACTAATTTATTCAGAATAACTTTCTTTTCATCTTTAGAATATTTCGGGACGTTTTTAGAACGTTCTATTCTCTCTTGCAACCAAGTTGATTCTGCCGGATTCCTTAGAAAGGAGAACTCAACACCAATACTTGCACAATAGGTTATTTCTAAATAAGCAACGATATCCTTAAGTTTTGAAGCACCAATTCCAATTTGCTCGCCTGCCTGGAAAACCGTTTCCAAATCTTTTGTAGAAAGTCCGAAATTTTCTAAATCCAATGTTGGGTTGTATGTCCTTCTTTGACGTACCGGATTTGTTTTGGTAAACAAGTGACCTCTGGAACGGTATCCGTTTATCAGGTTAATCACTTTAAATTCCTTGCTTACATTTTCCGGAATAACACCTCCCGACGAGTAATCCACTCTGGCAAATTCAAATCCTTTGAAAAAATCTTGCCAAGTTTTATCAACCGATTGAGGGTCATTTTGATATTGCAAAAATAACTCTTCAATGGCGTTTACATCACTCGTTCCTAAATACGAAAACTTGTCCATGACACTATTGTAAAATAACCATCAAATTTAACAATTTTAAGCTATCAGCCGCTATTTTTTAGGTACATTTGTTCTATGAGATTTTCGTTGATTTTCAAGACCTTTGTGGTTCTTTTTGTGGGCTTCAATTGTAGGCTATCGGCGCAAAATGTATCTGAGCAAAAAGTAGACGAATTATTACAGAAAAAGGCCGAATATCACAAATTAACAAACGGAACAATTGATGGCTACAGGTTGAAAATTCACTTTGGGGTAGACCGTGAAGAGGCCAAAAACATTAGAACCAAGTTTTTAACCAAGTTTCCCGATTATAAAACTTATGAAGAATACCAGCAACCAAATTTTGTGGTTTTGGTAGGTGATTATAAATCCAAACTGGAAGCCTTTGAAAATCTGAAAAAGATTCAACCGGAGTTTACCAACGCATTTATTGTAAAAGGCAAAATCAATCCTTAGGAATCCTTATGAGTCAGTTAGAAGAATTCAATGAATATCGTTCAAGAATGAATGATGTTATTTTATCCAAAGATAATTTGGTGCTAAAGCGCCTTTTTAATTTAGATACACAAACATACAGCGAAGGCAAATTAGATGTCAAAACCAAAGAAATGCTAGGGCTAGTTGCAAGCATGGTTTTAAGATGCGATGATTGCATTAAGTACCATTTGATTAAATGTCATGAACAAGGTTGTACTACAGAAGAAATCTATGAAGTGTTTTCTGTAGCAAATATTGTTGGTGGAACTATTGTTATTCCTCATACCAGACGAGGCGCAGAATTTTGGGAAGAACTTAATGCTTCAAATTAAATTTCTAAAAACCTAGTTCTATATTCTTTTGAAATCATAGCGCAGGTTTCTGTCTTTCCGAATCTTTTATAACGAGATTTTGCAATAATGTCATAAAAGAAATTTCTAATAAAAGGCGGAATGATAACAAAAACCGACAGTATCGGCCACAGACCTTTCATATATAATGTTAAGCGTAACGCTGCACAGGTTTTAATATGAACTTTATAGTTTTTAATTAAAATCATGCTGTCAACGTTCTCCGGTATCTCAAAATATTCTATTAACTGTTTTCCGACATTACTTTTTAATGTCGCGAATTTTAATACCGGTTTTTTCTCCCTTTCCAGTAAATAATTTACACTTTGGTTGCACAATACACATTCGCCATCCACCAATAAAATGGGTTGTTGGTTTAGTAAGTCTTGAATATTGGAATTATCAATTGTCATGGTCTTGAAAAAACAAAATAAGGGTCTGCACTCAGTTCATACTTCTTAGAAAGCAACTTCCAGGAAGGTATATCAATAAAGTTTATGAAACCGTTCCTGTTGCCACACTGACTCGTATGATGAGGTGCAGGGCCATTGGTTTGAAGATTTCTGGATACAACGTAAAGCAAATTTTTATTTTCATCGACACCAATACCATGCGGCTGAAATCCAACCGGTAAGTGGCTTACAGAAGTAAAATCAGCATCAGTTTTAGAAATTAATCCCATTGTTCCGGGAAACATGGTTGAGTCGTAGGGACATGAAGCAAAATATTGGTTTGTGTTTTTAGAGTATGCAATCTCCTGTGGATAAGCGCCTGTTTGTGCTATGCTTACTTGATGTGTTTGAAGATTAAATTTTCTCATGTCATTCGTTTTTTGACATGTGACAATCAAATTGTTTCCGTCGGGAGTTAGAATAATATCGTGAATATCCAATGAGGATAATTGCGAAACCGGTTGCGAAGGCTCCAATGAATAATCATTCTTCACCGTAAACCCTGTATCAATTGCACTAATATAATTACCTGTTTGCGCTGTTACATATAACGTGTCATTTGTTGCGTTTAGTGCCACGCCATGAGGATAATTTAGATTTGGTAAGTAATGAAGTAATTTACGATTCTCCAAATCAACTGCCGCTACCCTTCCGCTTTGAGTCCAAGAAACCGCATAAGCTTTTGTACCGTCATCAGAAATAATCAAAGTATTCCAATCAAATCCATCAACACTTGGGTTTATACCCGCTGCTTTAGGTGATAATGGAATGTCTCCAACATAAGAATCGTCGCTGCAACGATACTTCTGCATAATATTATTATTAATAAATACAACATACCAATATTTTCCGTCGGGAGACACACGCAAACTATGAGGTGTATCCGGTGCTCCAGGTTTATTACCAACTTCAATGTATCTGATTGGCAACTGTGTTTCGCTATCAATTACAGTAACCACATCACAACCCTGATTTACAACGTAAAGCTTTTTAAGGTTTGGGTTATCTGCCCACATGACATTTCCGTTCCCGTCGGGTGCTCCCCGGTCAATCCAATCAAAAAACAACTTTACTTCATCTTTTGTTAAAGCCTTGCCGTTAATTGGCATTGTTGGTTCGTTAACAGTTCCTAATTCCGGGTAAGTGTTTATATAATAACACAAATATGAAAACTTACTATTGAATGGGATTACTGATAACCCGTTACTGCTTCCCTTAAAAAGATCTTGCCATGTTGAAAGATTTAATGAAGCGGCACCTTTATAACTTTCATTATTATGACAACCACTTACTGCACATTTTGTTGTCATAATTAATCCTATTTCATTTGGATAATCGCCAAAATTAACCTTTCCAACATCTTTTTTGCAGGAAGTTAGAATGATAATAAAAATCAGAAATAGTAAATTTCTCATTAGTGCTTTACAAACTTTTGTTTCAAAGTACCAGCTTGATCTTTAAAGTTAGCCTCAATTAAATAGATGCCTTTTTCTAATCCTTCAACTGAAAACGTCTTTTTAAAATTATTTACACTAATAGATTTAACTAAGCGACCTGAAACATCATATACCCTTATTTCACTAATTGCTATTAGATTTGAACTTGCTTCAACAGTAATGAAATCATCGGCCGGATTAGGATAGATTAATAGCATGTTAATAAACGTATTTTCAGAAATCCCGACTTCCGGTGCCTTAGAAGAATACCAATAGATTCCTCCGCCTGCATTTCCAATAACTAATTCAGGCTTACCATCACCATTGACATCCTTGAACCATGGCGTAGAAAAAGTTGGCTCTGAAATATTATTTGCTGTTGAGTCTAGTAATGTGCTGGAATTCGTTGAAACGCTAGGCACATCAAAATAATAAATTTGTCCGGTAACACAACCGCCCAACAACTTGATTGCATTATTCTCTCTATAGAAGAATGGCGAAGCGAAACCATCTAATCCATACACGAAAAAATCTCCTTTCAAAGAAACATTTGGGAAAGCACCGCTTACTAGTGTATAAGAAGGGACGCTTGTACTTCCAATATTTTGATAGTGATAAATTCTTCCATTCTTTGTTCCAACCATAATATCCAACTTACCATCATTATCAAAATCAAACAACTGGGGAATTGCATCACTTGAAGGGAAATTTATTGAAAAAGGATCATAATTAAATTGTGAAAAATCACATGGGTTTCCGGCACCGGCAGTATTAACCAACCAACTCAATCGGTTCCCGTTCGTAACGATTATTAAATCCTCATCACCATCATTGTCAATGTCTCCCACTGATGGCACAACACTAATGATGCTTCCATTTAATACAGAAGATAAATTTGCGTAGTCTTTTGTTATCAATGAAAATGAAGGTTGTGTTAATGTGCCTATATTTTCATAATAATACAGTCTTGGTTTTCTTCCACCATTTAAATACACACCATAACTGCCTATTAATAAGTCTTGTTTGCCATCAGCATTAACATCCATAATAATCGGTCTCGACATCTGACCGACATCAATCATTTCATCTTGAAGAAAATTTTTCTTTTCAAAGCTGAAATTTACGGTACCGGTTGAACTTGTATTATTATAAACCCAAATGCTATTAATGTTTTCTCCACCAAACGAATTTGGTGCCGCTACTAATTCATTCTTATTATCATTATCCAAATCCAAATAATATGTACAAGGAAAAGCGTTCATGAAAATTTGCGTCGTGTTATTTTTATTAGGATAATTAGGAAACAGCTTAGTAGTATCAGTTACAACTGCTGTTGGTGTTGCTGAACCATTATGACAATACTCTACAGTTGAACAAGAAATGTCTCCAATAATTAAATCCTTGTCATTATCTCCATCACTGTCAAAACACATTAAACATGCGCCGGCATGTAAAGTACGGTTTGTATATTTAATAATACTATCATACAATGGACGTGACGGGCACTGATTTAAATTTACCTGACAATTGTTTTCACTCATCTTCCCCCAACATTGGTCTGCTAATTCGTAAACTAAACTATCAGAATGAGCATATAACTCTTGACTCATGTTTTTATGATATTCAATATAAATTCCGGTTGGACTAAAAGTTAAAATGTCTAAGTCACCGTCATTGTCTACATCATGTATTGCCGGCAATCCTACAGGGCTTGTATATACGTTGGCAATTGAGGGCGGACCTAGTGGATTATAATTACTATAAATCAGTCCTTTTACCAGTGTAAATTGTGGACCCGAACTTGTATTTCCTATGTTCTTGAAAACTTGAATACCGCCTGTTATTGAACAAAATAAATCGCCTTTACCGTCATTGTTATAATCATAGACCAAAGCCCAGTTACTCACAGAAGGAAATTTCGCGGAATGAATCGGGTCATACTCATATTTTCTCTCTCCCGGATTACCAACATTGATAAAGCATTTGAACTTCCCTAAAGCAGAATTATTAAGTTTATCGTAAACCAAAATATCTTTTTTGCCATCAAAATTGATATCCATATTAGATAAAACCGGGGCATTGATACCTCCTGCAAGAGGCATTTTAAGACAATATCCATTCTCAATTACTGTTACCGTGTCTAATCCTACAAAAAGCTGCGCTCTTCCAGATATCAGCCAAAAACAACCAAATAAGAAAAATAAAGTCCTCATATAGCAAATTTAAGCAAATTGACTTAGAATTTGTTAATTTTACTATAGTAGTGCGTTTAGTTAAAAAGCATATCATTATTCTGATTGCGGCTTTTGTATTCATGAATACGAATTTATTTGCCACACATATTGTTGGTGGTGAGTTGTATTATGATTATTTAGGTAGCGGTTCGTACAAAATTACGCTCAAGGTTTATAGAGACTGTATTAATGGGCAAGCGCCTTTCGATGGCCAGGGCAATGGAGCGTTTGCATTGTTACATATATTTGATGTGAACGGTGTTTTGATACAACAAGTAGATTTGGGGGCACCTATTGTCACGCCTGTTCCTCCAAGCATTAATAATCCTTGTATTCAAACCCCTGGAGGTGTTTGCGTAGAGGAAGGCAAGTATGAAACTGTCATTAACCTTCCGCCTAAAGCCGGAGGTTATACATTAGTTTACCAACGTTGCTGCAGAAATAATACCATATTAAATTTAACACAACCAGGCGGACAAGGTGCCAGCTATCAGGCATTTATTCCGGGTCCGGAAATTGCGAACCAAAATAGCTCGCCACGTTATATAAATTTTCCTCCCATTTTTATTTGCAATGGCTTAAATGTAAAGTTTGACCATAAAGCAACTGATCCGGATGGTGACTCATTAGTGTATTCTTTATGCTCTCCCTTTGATGGCTTAGATGCTTGCTGTCCTATTATTGGGAACTTCGCGCCATCTTCAAGCGGATTCTGCCAAAACCCACCTGCATCTTGTCCGACTGTAGCTGCTGCTCCTCCTTATCCTTTCGTAAATTTTATTTCTCCATTCGACGGAAGCTATCCAATTGCTTCTAATCCCTCAATAACAGTTAATCAATTTACCGGTTTCCTTACGGGTGTACCTAATATGAATGGACAGTGGGTTGTTGGCGTTTGTGTGGAAGAATTTAGAAACGGCGTTTTGCTAAGTAAACATTATCGTGATTTTCAATTCAATGTTGTGACTTGTAGCGTAACTGTTCTAAGTGCAGTTGCCGATCAAGAATCAAGGTGTCAGGGTGATACTATCACATTTAAAAATAACAGTATCGGCGCTTCAACATACCATTGGAATTTTGGAATTCCTGAAATATTTAATGACACATCCAATGTGAAAAATCCAACTTATGTTTATCCGGATACAGGAATTTATATGGTGACTTTAATTGCAAATCCGAATAAGCCATGTGCCGACACAGTGCAAAAGCCCTTCTATATTTATCCTAGATTGAATATTGATTTTCCTAAACAGCAAGTGAAATGTATCAAGAGCCATGCATTTAATTTTTCCGTCAAAGGCAGTTATGCCGCAAACGCCTCATTTTTCTGGGATTTTGGCAGTTCAGCAAACCCACCCAGTTCAACAGGCCCTGAAGTTTCGGGTGTAACTTTCACAGACCCTGGAATGTACTTTATTAAACTGATTGGCATTCAATCCAGTTGCGTAGATACCTTTATTGACTCTGTTAGGTTAATTGGCCGACCTAAGGCCATTATCAATAATTTTGGTACGGCACTCTGCGACCCTGCAGAAGTTGCGTTTAGTAATGGGAGTGTGTCTGAATATCCATCATCGTATTTATGGACTACCAGTGATGGAAGTAATTATAATGCATTTCAGCCAACCCATACATTCAGCCCGGTTGGTGTTTATGGCGTTACTTTAACCTTAGTAAGAGGAGGTGTTTGTCCTGATACAAGTATGGCTGCAATTACGGCATTTACCGTTTTTCCGATACCTCAAGCAGGATTTAGTGTTAGTCCGCAAAAAACCAGCATTTTTGATCCGCTTATTTATGTAGAGAGTTCCGCTTCAAGCGATGTTGTTTTTTGGAATTATGACTTCAATGATGGATTCTCTTCAACGTTTATGAACGAACAACATGTTTATACAGCACCAGGAATCTATACTATTACACAATTAGTCACTAATCAATTTTCATGTACCAGTCAGACAACTAATACTGTTGAAATTACTCCTGAATTTCGTTTTTGGATACCAAACACCTTTACACCGGATGAAAACAATTTAAACGATTTATTCATGCCAATAACAATGGGTATAAGTAATTACACATTTGAAATTTTTGACAGATGGGGAGAGAAATTGTTTGCCACTGATAAACCTGAAGAAGGTTGGAATGGTTTTTTTAAAGGAAAAAAATGTAAGCAAGATGTTTATGTTTGGAAAATAGTTTACAGAAACGATGTTTCACAAAGGTATGAATACAAAGCAGGACACGTATTCTTAACCGATTTACATGAAAGCAAATAGATTCATTCTAGTATTTTAACATTATTTTACTATCTTTAAATATACTTGCGAATACACAAGACATATTCGTTTGTTCTGCTTTTGCTTTTTATGATACAGTCATTGAAGGCAACTCACATAGTAGGGGGAGAAATTTACTACGATTATTTAGGTGGGAATAAATACAAAATCACATTAAAACTATTTCGAGATTGTATTAACGGTCAGCCACCATTTGGCGGACAAGGCGAAGGTCATACTATTGTCAATATCTTTAATTATAATAATGAATTGATACAGCAGGTACTTATGGGAGAGCCTGTAGTTACCGGAGTACCAAGCAGCGCCAATAATCCATGTATGAAGGCTCCGGAATCTATCTGTGTAGAGCAAGGTGTTTATGAGAAAATTGTTTTCTTACCACCAAACGATGACGGATATTTTTTAATTCATGAAATCTGTTGCAGAAATAGTACCATACTTAATTTGGTAAACCCAAGTGCTCAAGGTTCTTTATACAAAACATACATTCCCGGAACAAAAAAGGGTTGGGGCAACAGCTCTCCACGTTATGATAATTATCCGGATATCTTTATTTGCATTAATGAAA
>JBFWYJ010000083.1:0-10539 GCA_050186555.1 Bacteroidia bacterium | reverse complement strand
TTCAAATCCTTTTATACCCCTCCAAAAAAGCACACGAAGCAAATTACTTGTAGGATTTGCATGTAACAAAAAAGACTTGCCTTCAGTTAATTTTATTTTCTCAGTTCCGTTTACTGCAAACTGAAATCTGTAAGGCGTTATTGATCTAAATGGAACTAAAAGTTTACGTAATATTAGATTCGGAATTTTACTATGAATTAATGCCATCTATTATTTAATTACCATCACATGCCCTGTAAGAATATGTGACTTTGAGAACAAATCAACAACTTTTGCTTTCCAAACATAAATGTCATCTTTTACAAACTCACCTTTGAATGTCCCATCCCATCTTTTGTAAAAATCGTTCGAAACAAATATTTTTTCACCCCACCTGTCAAATATTTCAATATTGCATGAAATAATATTAGTTGCCTTAGGAAAAAATTCATCGTTAATTCCGTCGTCATTTGGTGTAAATGTGTTAGGTAGATAGAAAGTCCAGTTGGGCTTAATCAAAATATCTTTGCATAGTGTATCTCCACATAATTGGCTATTTTTTACAACTTGACACACTCTTATTTTTTGTGGATTCTCAAAGGTATGAAGTGGATTCTCTGAATTTGACGTATACCCATCGTTGAAATCCCAGAAAAAGCTAGTAGCATTCGCAGACTTATTAAGAAACTTGACATCATAAGTATCATCAATATACTCATAGTCAAAATTAGCTTTAATTGTACTCAAATTAACATTGATCATTCTCATTAAGGTATCTGGACATAACGCATCTTTGTAAGCAATTAACATTACAGGGTAAACTCCAGGTTTATCGTAAACTGAAATAGGATCCTTAAGAGTACTCACATTAGAATTTCCTAAATACCAATAATAATCGGTAGCATTTTGACTTAGATTCGTAAAATTAATTAACCCATTGCATGGATTAACCTTAAAGTTGAAATAAGCCACAGCTTGTTCAGAAATGTTTATTGCTTTTACCATAGTGTCGGCACAGCTTGTTCCTTTGTTAACAATTAATATAACGGTATAATTATTAATCGAGTTATTAGCATAATTATGCGATAATGAAGTTATTGTTGAAGTAAAGCCATCTCCCAAATCCCAATAAAAATCAGAGGAGTTACTTGATAAATTAACTAAACTTACTAGTCTAGAACATTGATTTAAAGAAACACTAAAATCGGCAATTGAATTATAATTAATGCTAACTATCTGAACATTTGTATCAGGACAGTTGCCTCCTGGATTGGATACTAAAGAAACTGTATAAATGCCTGGATTATTATAAACATGCGTGAGAGTGCCTGCTAACGTGGAATTATTTCCATCGCCAAAATTCCATAAAAAAGATGCAGCTCCAATTGAATTGTTGTAAAATTCTACCAAAGAATCACAACTCGCAGAATGATAACTAAATGCACTTAACGAAACAGAATCAATGTTTACAATTTTCTTAATAGAATCTATACAATTTGGTCCGCCAGAAGAAACCAAGGTGATTGTATAATTTCCTGCCAGAGTGTAGGAATGTGTTGGGTTAATACTAAATGACTGAGCTCCATCACCAAAACTCCATGTATAACTAGACGCACTTAAACTCGTATTATTCAAGTAGACCTTACCCTTACAAACATTGATAGAATAATTAAAATTACTTTCTACATTATTTAGATAAACTGTTGAACTGGCAGTTGAAGAACAACCATTATTATCAAATACTGTACATGTATACACACTTGTATTGTTTACGTTAATAATACTTGTTGGGTTAGTTCCCCCACTCGACCACGTGAAAGTATATGGAGCATTTCCTCCAACGACATTTGCAATCAAGGTATTTGTTCCAGGAGAACACATTGTGTGAGAATTTGTTGATAATGTAGGCGAATTTGAATTCACTAATGAAAGTGTTTTCGTTACTACTGAACAACCATCACCAACTATAACAGAATAAACACCCGCCGCTAAATTAGAAATTGAATTAGTATTTTGATTACTTGGAAGCCAAGTATAAGTGGCATTCGAAGCGTTTAACTGCACAGTTGCTGATCCATTAGATTGATTACACGCCGGATTAGTCACAAGGACATTAGGCTGTGGAGCCGGTTTAATTACTTCGATATTATCAAGATACCAATTAGAATAAGGATTTTGAGCAGAAGGCGTCACGTTGTTTATTTGGATAGCATTGTCAGCTCTGAAACACCCCATCGTAATATAATTATAAACCACCGTTGGATTTATAGTGAAAGAATATTGGGTCCAAACTGTATTACTAATCACAGTTGTTATCTCAAACTGAGGGAGCACATTTATAACATTATATCCCACTTGATTTGGCATTGCAGTTGAAAAATACACTCCGAAATGACTTGTGTTGTACCTATACTTGGGATTTGTTGCATTATTAATCCAAAACGAAACAGTATAAGTCTCTCCAGGTTGCATTGGACAGCTTAGTTGATTGGATAGATACTCTCTATAATTTGGATAAGGAGCATTATAATTTACTAGCCCCATCAAAGCATTTCCTGATTGTGGGTTAATAGTCCCTAAAGCAGTATTTGGAGGAACTGGATTGTATGTAGCATGAAAACTTCCACATGTATTGTAATAATCTGGAGTACCCCATAATCCCGGTCCAATATTTCCGTTACAGTTTAACCAATTATTGCACAAATGATACTGACCAGTAATAGTTGGGCACGAACTACATAACTCGAATCCCTGATTTACTACTATATTTGTTTGTGAATAATTAATATTTATACCTGCAATAAGCGCAATAAGTAGAAATATTGTATTTTTGAAATTCATACAAAAAAGAAACTAAGTTACTAATTATTAATGATATAACACGATCATGAAATTATTTTTTCGAAGAATAATGTTCCCGTTCTTATTATGGGCTCGTTTGGATAAGCTCATACTGTTTCTCAGGAAAAAGCGCTGTATTTTGGTTAATTTTCATGGTGTTGTAAAAGACAAAACTGGGCAATTTAACAACAGACATCTTCTCGAAAGTGAATTCGAAAAAATACTGCTTTATTTTAAGAATAATTTCGAGATAGTGACTCTCAATGAATTATTCAATATTCATCGTGGAAACAAAAAACAATCAAAAAAAACAATTTGCCTGACATTTGATGATGGCTATCTAAATAATTTTGAAGTTGCTTTGCCACTATTAAAAAAACACAAGATTCCCGCAACGTTTTATATTATCTCTGCAGGTCTTTCTGAAAATAACTTTTATGTATGGCCAGACATTATTGATTTAGTTCAAAAATACTCTAAAGGAGATCTTGAATTTAGTTTTGGAAAATTCAAGAGGCCCTTTTATTTTTCAGAGGATTTAAATTGTAATCTTGTTGATTTTATTAAAAAAAGTGGAGACAATAGAGAGGCGTTCTTAAACGAAATAAAAGAAAATTGTTCATTCTACAAAGAAAAAGCGGAGCTTTATCCTACCTTCACTAAATTGGTAACAAAAGAACTACTGTTTAAGCATAAAGATGAAGAATTGATTGAATATGGCTCACACACACACCTTCACTATAACCTTGAATATTTATCTGAAGGATTGTGTCAATCAGAATTAAATGAATCAAAAAAAGTAATTGAAGATTCTATTGGTAAAAAAATAGATTCTTTAGCTTTTCCGGACGGTAGTTACAATCGAACAACTCTTGAACAAGCAAAAAAAGCAAATTATACCAATGTTGTTGCAGTAGAATATAAGTTAAATGAAAATAATAGCGACCCATTTATTTTATCCCGATTTACGATAAGCAATTCAACAACATTCGAATCTAATATTTTAAGACTTGCTAGAGATTTCGACAAGTATGGCTTCTAAAAAGTATCAAAATCCGCACCATTAAATTGAAAAGCCTCAACTGGAACTGTCTTGTCAAAACTTATTCCTCCCGCTGCTATTGTTGAATCAACAGAATAGTTTTTAAGCAACCACAAATAATAGTTACTGTTTTCCATTACAGAAATTTGTATAGAAGAGCAAAGTAGCTTCTTCGCATATCTTACAAGTGATAAAATAACCTTGTTAAAAACATCTTCTGTGCAGGACTCGATATCTCCTACCCACATTCTGCCATCAATCTTTATTAAGCACTTAACGCCATAAAACTCCTTAATAAAAACCGTTTTTGCGCTCGTTTTATATTTGTAAAAATTTGAATCATGTAGAACAAACCCATCTACTTTTTGCTCACTACATAAAGAGTTTGGAAACTGTAGTTCATTTAATTCCAAGTTCTTCTGTGGAAATATCCATAGGCTAATAAAGTCGAGAAAAGAAAACTTCTTTATTATTTTGTCCAGTGGCACTATCGATGCCTTTAATTTAAAATGTGCTACATTACCATAATGCGTCCATTGCAGTTTATTTACAAATCCATGGTATGAATTTTGATTTGGAAAACCGAAAACCAATTTTATTCCCAAATCTCTTGCTAATTCATAAGTAGATGAAGCCAGTTTAATAAACAATCCTTTACCTCTATGATCAGGATGTGTCATAGTGTCTCCGGATTGTGCTCCAAGAATTTTCTTGTCTTTATAAATGAGTTCAACAGGAAAAACTCCATAATAAGCAGCCGGTTGTTTGGATGCCTTATGATATGCTAAAAATCCAACCAGCCTTGCTCCTGTCCAATCAGTATCATATTTTCTTTCTAAGAAGGGTAAGGAAGCATTCCTGTCAAATGTATGAGAATAAAGAAAGAATAAGTCTTTGAAGTTATCTTCACTTAGTCTTTCAAAATAATATTCATCCATTTATTTAGTTGCACCCCAACTTAGTTAATTCTGCTTCAGATTTTGAATAGCCAAGAGATTTAGCCTTTTTCAAATCTTCACATGCTCCGGATTTGTTACCGCTGTAATTCTTTGATAATCCTCTGAAATGGTATGCTGCATTATCTAATGAATTCAGTTCTATTGCTTTATCAAAATCCTGAATAGCACTTTTGTCATTTGCTTGTGCAAAATAACATCGACCTCTCCATGAATAAGCTTTATCATAATCCGGCTTTAAGCCTATTGACATTGAAAAATCTGTCATGGCAGATTTATAATTTTTAAGCATATAATAGCTTAATCCTCTTTGGTAGTAAAATAAATATGAATCAGACTTTTTTGAAATTGCATTATCCAAATCTGAAATCGCGCCGTTATCATCAGCAGCACTATATCGCACAATAGCTCTGTAGTAATAACTCCAAGAGTAATTAGGGTCAAGACCAATTGCCATGGTCAAATCTTTCTTTGCTAAGTCGTCTTTCTTTTGATAGTAATAAGCAGCGCCTCTGTAACAATAAGATTTAGCGTGATCTGATTTAATACTTAATGCAATGTTAAAATCTACTACAGCTTTGTCGTAATCCTTTTTCCAGAAATAACAAAGTCCCCTATTATAGTAAACATCAAAAACACCCGGTTTTAATTCAATTGATTTGTTATAATCGGCAATTGCTTCATCATCTTTTGCCAAGGCATATTTCGCCATACCTCTATTATAATAGGCATCTGCATTTTTCGGATCTTTGCTAATGCATTTGTCATAATCAACAATAGCCCCCTTATAATCCTTACTTTCATACTTCTTATATCCTGAATTAAAAAAATCACTAGCCGTTTGGGACCACAAAGAAATTGATGACACTAAAGCAACAATAACTAAAACACTTTTTACTTTCATTTTATATTAATTTTAATTGGTTTGCATTTTTAATAACCTTAGGCAATCCATCAATATCACTTCCACCGGCTTGAGCATAAAATGGTTGTCCGCCACCTCCACCTTTAATCTCCTTTGCCAATTCTCTAACCAAACTTCCCGCATTCAAATTTCTCTCTTTTACCAGGTTGTCTGAAATAATTACAGAAATGCTTGGTTTATTATTTACAATAGCTCCAACTACCAGCATAATGTTATTATGTTCATTTTTAATTTCAAATAGTATATTCTTAATTTCTTCTGCATTGTCTAAATCTATTATTTCAGCAGAAAAATTGATTCCGTCTTTCTCTTTTAAAGTTGTAATTAAATTTTTCTTAACGACACTGGCCTTTTCTTTGTACAATTTAGCAATTTGTTTTTTTAATTCCGAATTCTCTTCCAGCAAAGTTTTCACACCTTTAACAATATCTTTGCTTCCTTTTAATGTTTCCTTTAACGAGTCAATCAAGGCTAATTGTGATTCGATATATATTTCTGCCTTCTTAGAAGTAATTGCCTCAATACGCCTGATACCGGCAGCAACTGCGCCCTCAGATATTATTTTGAAAAAACCTATTTGCCCTGTTGTTTCAACATGGCATCCTCCACATAATTCAATGGAATAATTTTTGTCAAACGTTACTACTCGAACAATGTCTCCGTATTTTTCACCAAACAAAGCCATCGCGCCAATTTTCTTTGCTTCATCAATACTTGTTTGGACAATACTTCCGTGAATATTTTCTCTTATTTTCTGATTCACCAACTTTTCTATTTGATGAATTTCTTCGTCTGTCACTTTAGCGAAGTGAGAAAAATCAAATCGAAGATTTTCATCAGAAACCAAACTACCTTTTTGTTCAACGTGTTTACCCAAAACGGTTCTTAATGCGGCATGTAATAAATGTGTTGCTGTGTGATTGCACGTTATTTCCTCTCTTCTCTGCTTATCTACACTTGCATGCCATTCTCCACTTAAATCAGAAGGTAATTTATCAGTCACATGAATGATAACACCATTCTCCTTCTTGGTATCTATTATTTTTATCTTCTCCTTCGAACTACTTAATGTACCAGTATCTCCTATTTGACCACCACTCTCAGAATAAAACGGTGTTACATCCAACACTATTTGAAAAAGTGATTTGTTCTTCAATTGTACTTTACGGTAACGAACAATTCTAGAGTTAGATTGAAATTCGATGTACCCAATGAATTCCGTTTCATTTTCCTTATTTGCTGTTTCGTTTACATAGACCCAATCATCCAAATCCATTGCAGTTGCAGCCCGTGAACGATCCTTTTGTATGTTTAAATTTTCCTGGAATTCGTCTTCATCAATACTCAATCCATATCCGCGAGCTATCAAAGAAGTAAGATCTAATGGAAAACCATAAGTGTCATAGAGTTCGAAAACTATTTTTCCGCTTATTACTTGCTCATTCTTTGCATTTGCTTCAATACAAACTTGGTCTATTCTCTTCAATCCAACTTCTAGCGTCTTGTAAAAAGAAGTTTCTTCTTCTCTAATAACTTTTTCAATCAGCAACTTTTGATGCTCTAATTCCGGAAAAGCATCTCCCATAATATGAACCAGAACAGGCACGATTCGAAACATGAACGGTTCTTTTAAATTCAATGTTTGATATCCATAACGAATTGCCCTTCGCAAAATTCTTCTGATAACATAGCCTGCACCGGTACTACCCGGTAACTGCCCATCGGCAATACTGAAAGAAATAGTACGAATATGATCAGCTATCACCCTCATAGCAATGTTGATATTCCTATGCTGCTTGTGGTGATCCTCATCAATTGGCTTATAACGCAATCCTGACAATTCTTCAATTTTTTCAATTAAAGGCATGAAGATGTCAGTATCATAATTACTAGTTTTATTCTGCAACACACGCACCAGTCTTTCAAATCCCATTCCCGTATCTACGTGTTTCTTTGGCAATGAAACCAAAGAGCCATCTGCCCTTCTCTCAAACTCCATAAAGACATTGTTCCAAATTTCTATCACTTGCGGATGATCTTTATTTACTAATTCAGCACCGGCAATTTGCTTTCGCTCATCGTCCGGCCTGCTGTCATAGTGAATTTCAGAGCATGGTCCACAAGGACCAACGTCGCCCATTTCCCAGAAATTATCCTTTTTGTTTCCTAATAAAATGTGTTCTTCGCTTACAAATTTTTTCCAGTATTCTTTTGCCTCTGCATCCATCTCTAGGCCTTCTTTCTTATCGCCTTCAAATACAGTAACGTATAATCTGGATTTATCTAACTTATATACTTCCGTTAGTAATTCCCATGCCCATTCAATTGCCTCTTTTTTAAAGTAGTCGCCAAAACTCCAGTTTCCAAGCATCTCAAACATTGTGTGATGATATGTATCAACTCCAACCTCCTCCAAATCATTATGCTTACCGCTTACGCGAAGACATTTTTGAGTATCAGCAACTCTTGGATGCTTTATAGGTGCATTTCCCAAAAATATATCTTTAAAGGGCGCCATCCCGCTATTATTAAACATCAGCGTAGGATCTCCTTTAACTACCATTGGTGCACTCGGAACAATTTTATGACCTTTACTTTCAAAAAATTTTAAAAACGTTTCTCTAACTTTATTTGCTTCCATAAAATGACTGGCCAAAGGTAAAAATTTATGGTTGTTACTTAACAGATTTTATAATATTTATTCAAACTTTGGCATCCCAACTACTTGGTTTAAAACCTGATAATTACTATCTTCGGCATTCAAGATGAGTAAGGTAAAATACCGGTTTGACACGAAAAGTTTGACTTATGAAAAAGTCAAGGTTGGTTTCAAAGAAAAGTTTTGGAAAATGGCCTCCTATTTGGCTACCGGAATTGTATTTGCCACAGTTACTATTCTATTATCGAAGAAGTTTTTGCCATCGCCGGTTGAAATGCAGCAGGATCGTGAAATCGAAGGATTAACGATGAAATATAAGCAGATGCAGAAAAAAATGGATTTGATTGATCAAGTTTTAAAGGATTTGGAAGAGCGGGATGATAATATTTACAGAGCTGTGTTTGAGGCTGAGCCACTTCCAAAAAATATCAGATATGGAGGCTTTGGAGGAAGCGACAGGTACACGGAATATGATAGTTACAAAAGTGCCGACTTGATGAAATCCACAGCGGAAAGACTAGATTTACTCTCGAAGCGCATCTACATGCAAAGCAAATCGTTTGATGATGTTATAAAAATGGCAAAAAACAAACAACAGCTCATCAATTCAATTCCTGCAATAATGCCAATAAATAAGAAAGATTTATCTCATGCGGTTACAAGCGGATTCGGATGGAGAACACATCCAATTTACAAAACTCCTGAATTTCATCCGGGAATGGACTTTACCGCCATTCAAGGAACACCAATTTACTCAACCGGAGATGGCGTAATTGAAAGAGCGGATAATTTGGCTCAGGGTTATGGTAATCACGTTGTAGTGAACCACGGCTTTGGATATCAGACACTATATGCCCATATGGTGAAAATTGCTTGTAAAGTTGGACAGAAGGTTAAGCGCGGACAATTAATCGGTTACGTTGGTAGTACAGGTTTAAGCACAGCCCCTCATGTGCACTATGAAGTAATAAAAAACGGACAAAAAACTAATCCAATTAATTACTACTATAATGATTTGTCTGCAGAACAGTATCAAAAACTGGTTGAAAATACCAAAAGCATGACACAATCATTTGATTAAACAATCATGTCATCACGTCAAATTGGATTTTGGACTGCATTAGCCATTGTTGTGGCAAACATGATTGGCACCGGTGTCTTTACTAGTTTAGGATTTCAGGTATTAAGCATACCAGACGGTTTCTCGTTGCTAATGCTTTGGATTACAGGTGGTGCATTAGCACTATGTGGTGCATTAACCTATAGTGAAATTGCTTCTGCTCTGCCGGAAAATGGAGGTGAGTATTTTTTTCTTTCCAAATTATTTCACCCTTCGTTAGGTTTTATAAGTGGATGGATAAGTGTTACGGTTGGGTTTTCAGCACCAATTGCTGCGAGCGCCATGGCGCTCGTAGGATACAGTCATGCTATGTACCCTTTCTTCAATGAAAAGATTTTAGCCATAGTAGTAATAATTACAGTAGCAGTATTTCAATCCATGAATTATTCCATAGGTAACAACTTTCAAAAATTATTTACTGCTTTTAAAGTTTTAGTAATACTAATTTTTATCATCCTTGGATTAAACACTTCGAAACAATCCGGTATTGAGTTTTTACCTTCAAACAATTCTTTCTGCTCAATATTTTCTTCAGGATTTGCAATTTCATTGATTTATGTAACTTATGCCTATAGCGGTTGGAACGCAGCAACATATATCACAGGAGAAATTGTTAATCCTAAAAAAACGATACCAAGAGTTTTACTCATTGGAACTTTAGTGGTATTAACCATTTATACATTGTTAAATTATGTGTTCCTTAAAACAACCCCAATTGGATTACTAAGTGGTAAACTTGAAATTGGAATAATAAGCGCTAATCAAATATTAGGCTCTGCATATGGGAAATATATGGGATTAATTATTGCCATCCTATTAATATCAGGAATTAGCGCCATGACAATTACAGGTCCGCGTGTGATTGATAAAATGGGACAAGAATATAACCAGCTCAAATTTTTATCCGGAAAAAACAAGCATGGACTTCCAATAATTGCGATAATTACGCAATCTCTTATTGCGATTACATTAGTGGTGTTTTCTGCTTTTGACTCCTTAATTAATTATATTGGATTT
>JBFWYJ010000082.1:0-10618 GCA_050186555.1 Bacteroidia bacterium | reverse complement strand
AGTCTCTAGCCAACCTACGACATAATATGGAAAATCAACGGAAAATCCTATTTCGATTTGGTGAGTATAGATTGAATTTTTTAAATAGACCACGGCTTCGTCTATCATTTCCATTCTTTCAAAAATCTCTCTGGCAAGAAAAGAGTAGGCGTTAGCCAGATTGCCATATTCCTTCGTTTTTTCCAGATGCTCAATTGCTAATTTTGAATATCGCATACCGTTTGAAAAATCATTTAATTTTTTCACCTGGTAAATTGCCATATACGCATATAGCTGTCCAAAGTGTCTATCCTTATTAAGCAATTTTGATGAGGCAATTAATTTTTCAGAAAGAAACATGTATTCATAAGCAGTGTCTATTTGGTCCGCTGACAAATCATAAATTAAATGATTAACTGCATCAATACGATTTGAGTCAATCATGTTGACATTTCTTATTACTTTCTTAAGTGAGTCTATTCTTCCGCTCGAGGTAAGAGCAATTACTAAAAAGAAAGTAAGTATATATAGCTTGTTTGCTTTCAATCAGCACCTAAAGTAGATTTTAGATTTAGTAAAATCAAAAAATTGGTCGAAATGCAAGTTCATGAATTAATACCATTCACTCGTTAGTAACAACCATTTACTCTCTAATTATATCTATTCACTCAATTTAACAGTAATTTTTGTATCTGATTATCAAGTACTTAATTATAAAAGTATCGTTATTTGAAAACTTGGCGTAACCCTCTGACTTCATTCGAGTTATAAGCATGTAAAGTTTATCTCGGAAAATGTATTACAATCCTAAATACCATCACAGTGAATTACAATTGCAAGAAGAGCAGGTAATTGTAGAAGCTGCGAAAGTAGATCCGAATAAATTTGGACCATTGTACAATAAGTATTATTCACAGATATTTACTTATTTGTACCAAAGGATGGATTGTAAGGAAACTGCATTTGATTTGACTGCACAGGTATTTTTGAAGGCATTGACCAATATCAATAGATATGAGTATAAAGGAGTGCCATTTGCCAGTTGGTTATATCGCATTGCGTATAGTGAATTAATGCAATTGTTTAGGGAGAAGAAAAATAAACGTGCTATCAATGCAGATATCGGGGACTTACGCCACATTTGCGAAGAGGTTGAAGAACCTTATCGCGAAGATTATTTACCATTACTTAAAAGGGAAATTGCTTCATTAAAGGATGATGAGTTGCAATTAGTTGAAATGCGATTTTTTGAGAAAAGGCCATTCAAAGAAATTGGTGAAATAATGAATATAACAGAGAATAACGCTAAAGTTAGGATGTACCGGATTCTGGAAAAATTAAAAAAATCTCTGGAGTCGAAAAAAATGTAATATGTCACTTAAGTTTAATATTGATCGACCAAAGATCAGTGAAGAAGAAATCAATAAGAGAAAAAACTTTGATGAGTTAGTCAAGAACTTTAAAGAACAAAGCCTTAAAAAGGCTAGAAGCGATAAAAGCTGGTGGAAAAACAAATCAATAAAATACTCCGCCGTCATAGCGGGAGTCGTCGTCGTTTGTACAGTTACTTATCAAAGTATTATCAATAACAAAAAAGCCAATGAAATAAAATCTACTTCTTCAAAATCGATACAAGTTAAAACACCTAAGCGTAAATCTAATTCGATAGAACGCCCTTTGGCTCAAATTCCATCGAATAAGAAAATTTACCGCATTAACAATTCGACAGGCGGGCAAATAAACCACAATAAAACAAAGATTACTATTCCTAAGGACTGTTTTACAGATTCTACCGGAGCATTAATTGAAGGAGAAGTGGAAATTCATTATGAAGAATTTCACAATAAAGCGGAAATATTGGCCAGTGGCATACCAATGCATTATGATAGTGCAGGCGTTAAATCAGTATTTGAGAGCGCAGGAATGTTTGAAATTAACGGCTCTAAGGACGGACGTCCGGTTAAAATCATTCCTGAAAAGACAATTAATGTTGAATTAGCCAGTAATCAAACTGATGATAGATTCAATCAATATTATTTTGATAAGGAAAAATATAACTGGACTTATCTTAAAAGAGATGATATTCCATTTAACGATAAAGAAATTGTTGGTGCAAAAGAAATCGCCAAATCGAAAGAAAACATCAAAAAGGCAATAGAGCATATACCTATGCAAATTGACAGTGTAAAAACTGTAACGAACTCTAAAATTGCCAAGTTGTCAAAACCAAAAGAACCGATAAAACCCAGAAAGAGCAGCGGAAGACCACAATTTGAATTGGATGTTGATTATGGCGAGTTTCCAGAATTGAAAGCATTTAAGAATGCAGTTTTTGAAATTGGTTCAGAAAACAAGGACTATGATGCTAAATATAATTCTATTACCTGGAATAATGCTACGATTTCTGAAGGACCAAATAAAGGTGTGAATTATATTTTGACTTTATCTGTACCAAAGTTAGAGAAAAAGCTAATAGTTTATCCGGTATTAAAAGGGAAAGATTATGAAAGCGCCAAGGCTGACTTTGAAGCTAAGATGATTACCTATAAGCAATTGCTTGATCAAAAGAATAAAGCTGAATTGGCGCTGAGAGAAAAAATGAAATTGGAGCAGGAAAGATTGGAAAAACTAAAACAGAAGCTTCAGGCTGAGTACGCAGCCAAACAAAAGGTTGAGTTGGCTAAAATGGACAGAAGCATATCTTCAGGCAATGCAAATGGCGGTGTAGTGGTTACCAGATTATTTCAAATTAGTAAGTTTGGTATTTATAATTCAGATTGTAAAATGAAGTATGAGAATACAAAGGAAATAGTGCCAGTATTCGTAGATGCTTCAAATAACGAGAAGATATATGGTCAACAAGTATATTGTTATCATAAAGCAAAGAACGTTGTATTTACGTACAATGTATCCGACAATAGTTCGCAAGTATTTTATACCGACGATGGTTTACAAATTTGTTTAATAAAAGGAAATCAAATTTATCTTATAAATGAATCAGAATATAAAAAGGGGATTTATAATTCTAAGGCTGAATTCAAAGCAAGTCTGGTTAGCAATGATTTGAATAGCCTGTCAGATTTAAGAACAGCAATGGGTATATAAAAAAAGCGGTTCGTAATGAACCGCTTTTTTCAAACAAATAAAACACCTCACCTCACTATTCCATAAATTCTGAGTGATAGATATCACCAACAACGATTAATTTTTCGTTCATAATATTTTCTCCGTATGCTTCTTTTAGAAATTCTATCGACAAAGGGTCATTCTTATAATCAGCAAATGTCTTAGGCGAAGCAAGTGCTAAACCAATACTTGATTGATAAATCTTATAAATAAACTCCGCATTATACACTTCATCGCTTGTTAAAGTCAACCTACTGTCATAATGACTGTTTAATTTTGCCTTAGCAAAAGTGTGCATAGTTTGTATTGCTTGTTCTGTAAGTAAAGTTTTATCAAAAAGACGTTTAACTTTGAAATGTCCGTCTTCTGACAAAGACATAAAATCTTCTAAAGAGGATTTGCTTACAGGCTCAGTTGCATGATATATAACAGGTTTACCGTCTTCGATAAACACAATTCCAACATAATCAAATTTTGTTTTACCGTTTGGCAAAAGATTATTTCCAGCTAATTTCTTATTCTTAATAAAAATCACATCGGCGTCCTTATACACAATGGCGTCTTCGAAGAAATTCTGCGCACCTGAATGGCTAATAAACAAGCCGAGCGACACAATCAGAAAATATTTAATCCTCATTTTCATATAACTCGCTTTTATCCAATTATTTTTACGTAGACCATTGTTAAACGTTCCTTTTAGATGATGGATTTATTCTAACTGCCTGTTTTTAAAGATGAAACATGGCTTTAATTAGACCAAATCTTAGGAAAATGAAGACGAATTTAGATTTTTAAGTGATTAATTCACAGAATAAACCTCATAGAAGTTTGTCTCGAAGTTCATTTTTTTATACGACGTGTCTAAGCTAATATTGACATCCTTCGTTGTAATAAAGTAATGATGTTCATTTTTTTCAGTTTCGAATCCATAATAATAATACCTAGCGCCATATGTTCTTAATGACCAATCCTCTAAAATAGATGGACTACATTGAAAAATTGTCTTTTCCGGAATTTTGAGACTTATAAGTTTCAAATCTTTAAGTTTCTCTTCATCCCTTGCATAGCCACCAAAGTTAATTAGCAATAAAGTAAACAAGAGAACAGGTGTTATTATTGCGAAAGATTTCGTCATTAATTTGAATATTTTATTTCCGGAAGCAACAATTCTATTAATATCTGATGCAACATAAATGGACAATGAAATTGAAAAGAAGGGGAGAGCCGGAACCATATAAAATCCCTTTTGCACCATCGTTAGCAATAAGGGAATAATTCCACTTAATCCAAGAAATAAAAAGGTAATTACCATTGGTCGATTATTTAAATCTTTGAAATTACCCTTGCCGTAGAACTTAACAATAAAAACAAATACAAATGGAATAATTAATTCTGTAAGCAGTCGATACAAGGTATCAAACCTATTAGCAGTTGTAGGTACATTCTGAACTCTGTTGAATAATCTCAAAAAGACGTAATTGTATAAAGACTCCTTGCCGGCTTCACTTAATAAAACCAAAACAAGACACATAAAGAACGTAATAATCATTATTAAAAAATGTCTTGTTGCTTCCATGTAAGTATACTTATTGAAGAAATAAGCAAGAATAAAAGGCAATACAACTGGAAATAGAGCAGGAAGTCCTTTGGTTAAGAAACCGGTAAAAAGAAGCAAACCTGATAATATAAAATATAGATACGTTTTTTTTGTATCTGTGGGTTTAAAAAAAGGTGTTAGTTGCAAAATAACATTGAGCAACACAATTACGGTTAACATGTTTTCAATCATATTATTTGAATAAGACCAAAAGCAAACCGGAATTATGCTCCAAAGCAAAACGGGTAACCATGATAGCTTTTGCAGTTCAATATTATCGAGATTAATAAGTTTCCAAAGTTTGCTTATTAAGAATATTGAAGCTAGAAACATTAAGAATGTAAAGAACCTTTCCACATATAAACTACTCCCTAATACTTTAAAAAAAATGGATTGAAATGCGAAGAATAACGGTGGCTGCTCATGAAAAGAATTTGCAATACCTGCAATGTTATTGTGACTAAAATAAGGAAACCAAAATGTTCCTATACCGTTCGCTAAATTGTGAGACACAGCGGCATAAAGTTCGCCATCCATAAACATCCCATCTTGTATTAATACAGGTAACGTCAAGGAAAAGGCAATTCCCAACGTAATAATCCAGAATAAGTGATTATGATTTAATCTATTCACGAATATTAAAATGCTTTATTATATGTCCTGTAAATTGATCATACAAATTAGGATTTGAGGCAATAATTTCCTTTCCAAACAACCAATTGTCTCCTTTTGAGAAATCAGAAACTATTGCGCCTGATTCTTTTGCAATCAAAGCACCAGCAGCAACATCCCATGGACTTAAATTGTATTCGTAAAACACATCAACTCTTCCGCATGCCACATAGCACAAATCTACGGCTGCCGCTCCAATTCTTCTAATACCATGTGTGTTTTGCATTAAATCTCTTAACATATTTAAATATGCTTCTTGTCGCTTAAAGTTATAAATAGGGAATCCAGTTGCTATTAAACTGTCTTTTAAAGCATCGGTTTTGGTTACTTCAATTCTTTTGCCATTTAAATAAGCGCCATTACCTTTTGCAGCAGAGAAACATTCATTCAGAGGTACATTATAAACAACACCTAATTGAATTTCCTCATTCCTTTCCAACGCAATACTAACAGCGTAACAAGGTATGCCATGAATAAAATTTGTTGTGCCATCCAATGGGTCTACAATCCAGTTCCATTCTTTTCTTTCTGATTTTGTGTTTTCTTCAACGATAAAACCAGCTTCAGGATAAATTCTCTCTAATCCATCAACCAACATTTTCTCAGATTCC
This sequence comes from Bacteroidia bacterium, assembly GCA_050186555.1. Lineage (GTDB taxonomy): Bacteria > Bacteroidota > Bacteroidia > B-17B0 > Aurantibacillaceae > Aurantibacillus. The sequence goes on along the minus strand of JBFWYJ010000082.1, from coordinate 4,633 downwards.
TTATCTACATAGCTAACTAAATCATTTAATCCTTTTTTCTCAATTTTGGTTCTGTCAAATGTCGATTGCTGTTCAATTTGATATTTTCCAACTCTCTTAACCAGTTCTATAACGCTATTTAAAATTAGATCAGAGTTCATCCAAATTAAATTTTTATTCCAGCTAAACAAACATCGTCAACCTGTTCCATATCGCCCTTCCAATTTTTGAGTTCATTGTACAGAATTTCTTTTTGCTCCTCCATTGTTTTTGTGTGAATTGAAAGACAAAGTTCTTTGAGCTTTTTAGTTTTGAATTTTTTTCCGGCTTCCCCACCAAATTGATCTTGAAAACCGTCCGTCATCATGTAAATTACATCTCCCTTCCGGAGTTCAGCTTCAAAAAGACTGAATGGAACATTGTCGTTGTCGTGTTTCCCTACAGGCATTTTATCGGGCTTATACTCAATTATTTCACCCTCTCTTAATAACCATAAGGGGTTGTTTGCGAGGGCGAAAGTTATTTTATTTTTGCTTTCATTTATCACAATTAGTGAGGCGTCCATGCCGTCTTTTCCTCCTTCTTCACTACCATCACGCTTTAATCTTTCAATAATTGACTTTCTCGCTTGATTAAAGATTCTATCAGGACTATTTTCAGTCAATATTGCGCTTTCAATGGCTGTAATATTGAGTATGCTCATAATAGCACCCGGTACGCCATGACCTGTACTATCTGCTACCAAAAAGGCAAAATTTCCGTTATTTAATGAACCTGCCCAATAAAAATCACCGCTGACTACATCTTTTGGTTGAAACAATACGAAATAATCTGTGAGATTTTTAAATAGTAATTCTTCGGTTGCAAGAAAGCTTCTTTGAATTCGTTCTGCGTAATTAATACTATCAGTTATTTCTTTATGTTTAATTTCGATTAATGATTTCTGTTCTTCAATAATTAAGTTCTGTTTTTTAGTTAACTTAAAACGGTTATAAATAAATCCTGAAAAGACAATTAAAATCAATAAACCAACAAGGAGAGCAATTTGCTGTGTTCTTTTTTTGCTTAATTCTGAATTCTGTAAATTGTTTTTTATATTCAAATTACTAATTTCTTGTTCCTTTTTTGAAATATCAAATTTCACTTGAAGAGCAGTTAGTTTAATATTATTGTCTCTTTTTTTAATATTTTCTGAAACCAAAATGATAGAATCTGTATAGCGCAAAGCCATTTTAAAATCATTTTTTTCTTCATAATATGTTCTTTCTGATAAAAAATGAGATTTAAGTAGATCTAAATCTCTTAAGCTATCATTAATAATCTCGTATGACTCAATTAAATACTGTTTGGCTTCTTTAATCTTCCTTGTTTTACTAAAAATGTCAACCAATATGTGACTGCTTTTAATATATATCTCTTTTAAACCATATGTTTTTGCGATATTATTTGCAATCAGGGCTTGTTGAATTGCTGTTTTGTAGTTATGAAAATCTGAATTAATTCCAGCCAAATTACTAATGGTTGTTGCCATTGCAACTGAATCGCCAATATCTTCATATATTATCAACGCCGTGTTATAACTTTCATACGCATTTTCAGTTTTTCCAAGTGCTTTTTGGCATAGTCCTACATTTGACAATGAGGATGCTTTAGGATAATACAATTTTTTATTTTCAAAAATTTTAACAGCCTCTTTAAACAATTCTAATGCTTTTTGAAAGTCTTCTTGCGCAATGAATATTGAACCAGTGTTAGCAAGAATATAACCAAGTTGAATAGAATCATTTTGTTTCATTGCATCTTTCAATGCTAATTCTGAATATTGTATCGCTTCGTCATATAAATTTAGATTATGATAGACTGAAATTAAATTACTTGAAGCAACCAATTTTACCTTTGGGTAAGAATTTCGGTTAGATATTTCAATACATTTTTTGTAATACTGTATAGCTTCAACATAATTTGTTAGGTCGTGATACACATTTGCCCGGTTCAAATAAACACTTACTAATTTTCTTTGACTAGCGTTCCCCTTTATGAATTCTTCCTCTGCTAATTTTGATATTTCTATTGCTTTCTGAAATTCATTTTTATAGCGATATATATTACATTTTAAGTTGTAAACATCTCCAAGGTAGATTGGATGCTTGGATTTCAATGCATAATTCAATGCTTTGTCAGAGTAATAGATCGTAGAATCAAAGTCAATATCCAACCAATCCCAGGCCATGTCATTATACATTTTAGACAAGGCAGTATCACTTTTGGTTTGACATGCTGCTTTATCTACAATTAGTAGAATAAATGCAAGAATAAACAGATATCTAATTTTAGCCTTCAACTACTTTTCAAATTCTAATCGCTTACCAACATTACCTTCAATTATTTTTCCTTTATCAAATACTATGTGGCCATTAACAAACGTGCTGATAATACTGCTTTTAAATTCATAATTTTCAAACGGACTCCAACCACATTTGTATAAAATATTGTTCTTTGTGACTTTGTAAGGTTTATTAATATCAACGAGCGTCATATCAGCCGCATACCCTTCTCTTAAATATCCTCTGTTCTTTATTCTGAACAAGTCTGCTACATTATGACACATCTTTTGTGCTATCTGTGGTAAGGTTATTCTATTTTGATGATAAAACTCTAATATTGCTTGCAGACTGTGTTGAACAAGCGGCCCGCCACTTGGTGCTTTTAAGTAAGGTTGTTGCTTTTCTTCAATTGTATGCGGAGCATGGTCAGTTGCAATTACATCTATTGTTCCGTCTAATACTGCTTCAAATATTTTATCCCGGTCATACGCAGTTTTTACTGCAGGATTCCATTTGATAAAATTCCCTTTTGATTTATAATCCTCATCACAAAACCATAAATGGTGGATACAAGCTTCCGCAGTAATCTTTTTTTCTTTCAAAGGGATTTTGTTTGTAAAAAGCGCTAATTCTTTAGCGCTCGAAATATGAAATACATGCAGTCTGGCATCGTGTTTCTTGGCTAAATCAACTGCAAGTGAGGACGACTTATAACAGGCATCATCATTTCGAATAATAGGATGGAAGTATGTCGGTAAATCTTCTCCGTATTCAGCAATGATACGCTCCTGATTGGCTTTAATCATGTTGTCATCTTCACAATGGGTGACCAACAATCCATCTACTTCAGAAAAAATGGATTCAAGAGTTTTAATGTTATCAACCAACATATTACCGGTGGAAGAACCCATAAATATTTTTAGTCCGGCTACTTTAGAAAAATCAACTTTTTTAATCTCTTCCAGATTATCATTTGTTGTGCCCATTAAAAAAGAATAGTTAGCAATAGAACATTCTGAAGCTCTTGTATACTTTTTTTCTAATTCTTCAACCGAAGTTGCAGGAGGTTTTGTATTAGGTTGTTCCATGTAGGAGGTTACACCTCCGGCAACAGCTGCCCTTGACTCAGTCGTAATATCTCCTTTATGAGTCAAACCCGGTTCTCTGAAATGTACCTGGTCGTCTATAATACCCGGAAAGAGATATAAGCCTTCTGCATTTATTTCTTTTACAGATTCTTTTACCTCAATATTCTTTTCTATTTTGGCTATTACTCCATTTTCAATTAATAAATCAGAAGAAAAAACCTCTCCTTCGTTTACTAAAATTGCATTTTTAATTAAGTAATTCATTTATCGTTGTGCTTTACTGTAAAAATACCACGCCACAAAAGTGAAAATTATGTTTGGTATCCAAACTGCTATCATTGGTGGTGCGAATCCTGTTGTTGCTATTGTTGTGAAAACGTACATTAACATAATATAGATACAGCTAAGTAATAATCCTAATGCTATTTGCAAACCAACTCCGCCTCTCACTTTTCTGCTTGCTATAGAAACTCCCATCAAGGTAAGAATTATTGTGGCAAAAGGAAAGGATGTTCGCTTATATTGCTCTACCTCAAAAAATTCTATCATGTCGCTGCCTCTTTGCTTTTCTTTTTTAATATATGCTTTTAACTCTGCATATGGCATTACTTCTATTTTGCTTTCGTATCGCCACATGTCATTAGGTGAAAACTCCAGCTTAATCAATTTATTAGGATATGTTTTAACTGTTTGTTTATATACAGGTTTTTGGTTTTTTAGTGTGTCAAGATTGGATTGCAAATAGAGTTTTCGTTCTGTAACATTGAACAAACTCCATTTCTTAGTTAAGCTATCCCAAACCATCGTTTCTGCTTCCAGGAATTCAATTTGTCTGTTGTTTACTACTTTCTCTAATGTAATTTTCGTTGCTGTATTAATTCGATTATCATAATCCTTCATATACAGCAATAAATTCGGACCAATCTTTTTGTGTATGTTATTCTCATCGTTAACATAATTGTTATTAATCCATTTGTCTTCAAACCCAATTTTAACTTTGGTGAATTTTGGTAAAAAGAAGTGATTTAATACCAAGGATGAAACCGCTATTAGTCCAGCCCCAATCATATAGGGACGAACAATTCTACCGAAACTAACACCGCTACAAAGAATAGCAACAAACTCAGATTGGTGCGCCATTTTTGATGTAAAGAAAATTACTGCAATGAAAGTGAATAAAGGGCTAAAAAGATTGGCGTAGTATGGAATAAACATCAAGTAGTAATCGAATACAATTTCCTC
>JBFWYJ010000081.1:0-10638 GCA_050186555.1 Bacteroidia bacterium | reverse complement strand
AGCGATTTAGTTGATAGCATGCTAAGCATTGCCAAGGAAGAATTAACTCACTTTGAAATGGTGCATGAAAAAATCAAGAACAGAGGACTTAAATTAGGAAAGGAAAGAAAGGACGACTATGTGAATGAGTTATTTAAATTCATGCGCAAAGGGCATCATAACAGAACCGTAAGATTAATTGACCGTCTTTTATTTGCCGCAATGATTGAAGCAAGAAGTTGTGAGAGATTTAAAGTCTTATCAGAAAATATTAATGATGAAGAATTAAAGGGATTCTATAGAGAGTTAATGATTAGTGAAGCAAATCATTATACAACGTTTATCGCATTCGCTAAAAAGTACGGAAGTGAAGAAGAGGATATTGACAAAAGGTGGAAAGAGTGGTTAGAATATGAAGCGTCAATTATCAATTCTTACGGAAAAAAAGAAACGGTTCATGGTTAATAGTATGAGTTTAGCTGATTAACACTTATTCTACCTCTTGAAGCGTTTGTAACTCTTTCCTTTAATTCTCTAATAATTTTATCCTCAGAGAATTTTTCGTTAAAATATTCCCCCACTGCCACAATCTGAAAATCTGCACCATTTGTCTTTCGAGTATTAGCTTTAAAAGCCGCGTACCATTTTTTTAGTCCAAACTTATTTGGCTGACTTTGGAAAATATAAAGCTGCCCGGATTGGTATTTGCTTTTGATATTACAAATCTCTTTAATACTAAGGCTATCAGATAAAATACTTCTATCATAAGACAAGGCACTTTTGATGGCTGTATTCATATTCAGATAAGACTTAACAATTGAAGTATCCGAATATTTTAGTTTCGCGATTACACCTTTTTGATTTTCTTGTATTAACTCATGGTAAATGTACATTCCTAAATACTTATCGTCAATTAACTTTTGAATGGTTGAATCAGGCACTTTTATACCATAATTAAGCGAATTGATTAGGACAGGCACATATATTTCGTTTTGTTTTATTGATAGTACTTTATCTACCAGTGACCTTGCATTATTATCCTTTTTGTAAAATGGCAATAATACATTTACGTAATCAACTAAAATGTTTTGCCGAGAACTTCTATACATATCCTTTCTGGAATTCTCACTTAATGCATACGCAATTGACATTTCGTTTAATTGAAACTCAATCAAATCAAGATCCTCATCTGAAAGGTCTTCAAGTTTCTTGTTTGTTTTAGACTTACCCATCGCAGCTGCGTTGAATCTCCTTAGTTCTATATTTGCCTCTTTAACGATATCATTCAACGCACTCGAATACTTCTCGGGTTTAATTAAATTATTTCTAACGAGTAAGTTAAGAAGTTTCAGTACAGGCTCCCGATATTCATCATAATTTACAATTTTAAGAACTTCAGGATACATATGACAACACAAATCAAGTGAATCGTGCATCACTTTAAACACATCGTTAACAACATCAACCGAACCAACAACAGGTGCATTTTTTAATAACAATTCTTTAATAGCCGAATAAGCATTTTTTGTTCTACAATAAGCTAAACCCTTAATAATGCTTAGTTGTAAGAAAGTGCTGTCTTCATATTTATCATATAACTCCTTAAACGTATCAACAATAATATCATCATGCATAATTCCTGCATTAACGAAAATTTGAGCTTTAGTTTCAGTATTTAATTTTTCGATATTGCCTTCCTTAATAAATTTCACCATGCTGTTGGCATATTCTTTTTGAAAAACTATGGTATTATTAACAGTATGTGAAGCCCTCCTCTTAACAGCCGTATCCGATGATATCAAATCATTAAGCAACTGATCGAACTTAGAAACAAATATATTCTTGCCTATAATTGAATCAGATAATTCAAAAGAATTAAAAAAACTATCAGCCCAACCTTTTAAACCTAAGATAGTATCGTAAGGCGTTTTAACCTGATAAACCGCTCCTCCCCTAACTAAAACTTTACATTTAATAGCTCTTGATGTAGCAGTATCTTTCATATCAAAGCTGTATGTCAAGGTACCATCCTTTTCAATCAGCTTCTTGTTTTCAAGATACATACTTAAATTTGCCCCGAGCGTGTATTCAATTCCCTTAATAAACTCATCTTTTGATTTATAATCATAATCATTATAACGCTCATAAAATATTTCAACGTATTCATGACTCGAAGGAGAATAATAGTACTTCGTATTTACATAATAATCAAAATCAACTGGCTTTACTTTCTTCGCACCTAATGAATCCTTTATCTTATTGTAAATCTTTACATACTCCTCATTAAACCTGGATCTGGGAGATTCAGAAACCTCATCTTTTGTTTTGAAAAAAATATCGGGATCTACAATCTGCTTAATAGGATGTTCGTAATGAAAATCAGTTAATTCAAATGAATTAAAAAACTCATCATTCTTGTCGATTTGATTCTTTACAATAGAATAAACCAAATAATAATGAATTCCTTTAATAACAACCTTACCAAAAAAATAATTTCCTTTACTATTTCTGCCCTGCAAGTAAGCAGTAGGAAAATTGTTTTCAATTGAAGTTTCTATATGATAGTTTTCCAAATAATCATAGTTTCTTAAAACATTAGCAGAAAGCCTGTTCAATTCGAAAGTGTCTTCTTCCAAATAGTAAAAATCGTTGTAAACAGCATGCTTTACTCCATAATAACGTTCTGACTTTTCATCATAAGCGTTAAAATCTTCTACCAGGCCATCCGTACCAACATAATCATTTCTACTATAACTATACTTTCCTGAATACTTTACTTTAAATCCCTTATTTTTTGGCTCAAACCATTTATCTACTTGTCGTGTGTTAGAAAAATGAATGGAATTAAAAAATTGTTTTCCCTCGCTTGTGTTTACAAAATCATTCTTTGCACCAAGTTTAAATAATATGATTTCAAGAGGCTGAAAAAACAGCTGGTAACGATGAAAGTCTCCACTTCTGGTTTTATTGATAATATCAAATCCCGGGACACCATCAATACTAATTTTTTTCTTTGAAATGATCTTACCCGGAATATTATCATAAAACAAACTATCCATTAATAACATCATCTTCTCCGGATTGTAATCATTAATTATTCCGTTGGTATTCATTCTTGCCACGGTGTAATAATGACCATTGGTCATGTCTGCACAAATAGAGTATTTTATTAAATCAAAATCAACTACAGATGTTAGCTTACCCGGTGTATTAACCGTAAAAAGAGAATCAGCGGCATGATTCGTGACATACGTCATTGATTTATTCAATGTATTATACTTTTCAATTTGTTTGTTTGCCTTTTTTGACATTTTTGGATAAACAGGGTTGACAGTATAGCCTAACTTTCTTAGCATTTCTATTACACCTTCATCGCCGGGTAAATGTGCGGCGCCAACTCCGCTAAAAAGAGAATTACCTGACTTTAAAATAGAATCAATTGTATGTACAAACAATTTGTTTCTTGCTATCAATAAAAAACGCTGCATATTTTCTGATTGAGAATTTTTATTCAAACTATCAATCATATCCAAATTGCCTTCGCCATATGCTTCCTCAAGCAATGCTGCACTTTTATAAGAGTTTAAAGCGCCATATAAATCTTCTTCTTTTTTGTCCTCGCTAAATTCATCATCAGGAAGGTTTGCTAATCTTGAATAAATTTCAGCTGCTTTAAAATCCTCAAGGCTCACAATACTTTTATTCAACTTTGAGGCAACTTGGTAAATGAATAAATCAATATAAGTATTCTCTTCAAAATTTTCTCGACTCTTTACGTGTCGGAATAATAAACTATTAATAATATCCGGATCATAACTGAGGAAACTTTTGTAAATCCTTCTCTCAGGAAACCTGATGTTAAATACAGTTTGATAAAAATTACTATTGCTAAATCCGGAACCAAACAATTGGGCAGAGCTGCCAATCTCACCAATTAATTCCATGTTTTCTAACCATTCTGCCGGATTTGTTTCCAGACCAACAACATCTGAACTTGTTAAAGCTTGAAAAAATTGATCTGAAAGATGAAATGCAATTTTTTTACTCACATGCATTGTTCCGTACAAATAACCCTCCTTCTTAATTCCGTTACCAGATACTTTCCACAATAGTGTAGGATACTTTTTAGTCTGTGCACTAACTTGATGAAAACAGAGTATTAATACATAAATAATACCAGTTTTAAGATATTGTCTAAAATAGTTCATTGTTATGCCCATATTTTTTCAGGGTTCAAAATTAAATTCGGATCAAATGCTTTTTTTATAGCTTTTAAAAGCTCAATGTGGTAGTCGGGAAAAATTATTGACATATAATTCTTTTGAACTAAACCGATTCCATGTTCACCGCTGATTGTACCTTTTAATGATTTACATAATTCGAATATTTCTTTAATGCCATTTGGCAGTTCATCGTTCCATTCTTCATCACTCATTTCGCCTTTAATTATATTAACATGAAGATTGCCATCACCCGCATGACCGTAACAAACAGATTTAAATCCATATTTCAATCCAATTTGCTTAACTCCTTTTAATAGTACCGGAAGCTCCGCTCTTGGCACGACAGTATCTTCTTCCTTATAAATTGAATTGCTTTTAACAGCCTCACCAACTTTTCTGCGAATTTTCCAAAGTGCGGCTTTCTGCTCTGAACTATCTGCAAATAAAACTTCATCGCTTTCGTAATCTGACACAACTTGTGAAATTTTCTCACAATCTTGCATTAATTGTTCCAGATGATCACCGTCAACTTCCACTAAAAGTAATGCCTCCCATTCAGATTTAATTTCAAAGCTAAGTTCGCCGCAAAACTTAGCACTCCATTCAATTGCGTCCCTTTCCATAAATTCCATTGCACTTGGTGTAATACCCGCTTTAAAAACTGCACTTACTGCTTCACAAGCCTTTTCAGCACTTTTAAACGGAATCAGCATTAAAAAATCCAATTTTGGAAAGGGAATTAATTTTACAACAATCTTGGTGATAACACCTAAGGTTCCTTCACTGCCAACCATTAAGTGGGTTAAATTATATCCGGTAGAGTACTTCAAGGTATTTGCGCCTGTCCAGATTACATCTCCATTGGCAAGTACAACTTCAAGGTTTAAAATATAATCTCTGGTTGTGCCATACTTTACGGCCTTTGGTCCCCCACTGCTATGCGCTACATTTCCTCCTAAGCTGCAACTTCCCCAACTTGCAGGATCCGGAGGGTAAAACAAACCCACCTGCTTAACAGCTTCTTGCAATTCATAATTTATTATGCCCGGCTCAACCGTTGCCTGAAGATTTCTTTGGTCAATCTCTATTAGTTTATTTAATTTTTTAGTGCTCAACAAAACTCCCCCTTTAACAGGCAAAGCGCCTCCACTTAATCCTGTTCCCGCTCCTCTTGTTGTAACCGGTAATTTGTTATCATTACAATAACGCATTATTCTGGAAATTTGGCTGGTATTCTCGGGAAGCAAGACCACTTCAGGGTAGTAAACCAAATCTTCAGTTTCATCAGATGCGAATGCCTCCAATTCAGCCTTGTGATACTTAACTGCTTGCTCACCTAAAATCTCTTTAAAGTAATCTATGGTTATTGACGTTACTTTGTTATAATTTCCCATTTCAAGTTCAAAATTGTCCATTTAAAGTTACTAATATTGGCACATTGCATTGTTCAATTCATTAATTTTTTAAGGATGTTTATTAACATTCACACACATAATCAGTTACATGATGCCAAGCTAGAGTTGGTAAACCTGCCAATTGAAAATTCTGAAAGAACCAGCTATTATTCATATGGCATTCATCCATGGTTTATTAAAGATAATTATGAAGAGCAATTAGACAGACTGGAAGAAATTGCTAAAGAAAAAAGATGTTTGGCAATTGGCGAATGTGGATTAGATAAATTATGCGATGTTAATTTCGAATTACAAGAAAAAGTGTTTAAAGCGCAAGTTGAAATTGCCAACCGAATACAAAAACCTCTATTAATCCATTGTGTAAAATCGTTTAACGAATTAATTAATTGTTTACGATTCGCAAAAAACAAAGTACCTGTTATTATTCATGGCTACAACAATAATTCAAATATTGCAAGGATAATGGATGATGAAGGATATTATTTCTCATTTGGGAAGGCATTATTAGGATTTGAAAGCAATGCGGCTCGCGCCATAAAATCCGTAAGTAGAAAAAAATTCTTTTTAGAAACGGATGATCAAGACTTGTCAATTAAATATGTTTACCACAAGGCATCCGAACTATTAGGAATTGATGAGGAATTTGTAAAACAACAAATAATGTCCAACTTCAAAGAAGTTTTTAATATTGACCCACAAACATTAAAATAATATGGAAACTAAGTGGATGGAAAGAACCAAATTATTGGTAAAAGAAAAAGGGCTGGAAAACCTAACTAATGCACATGTATTGATTGTTGGATTAGGAGGTGTTGGAGGTTACGCAGCTGAAGCAATTGGAAGGTCCGGAGTAGGAAAAATTACAATTATAGATGGAGATGTTGTTGATCCAACAAACAGAAATAGACAAATACAAGCCTTAGCAACAACGCACGGACAGAACAAAGCTGAGTTAGTTGCGCAGCGATTAAAAGAAATTAATCCGGAATGTAATGTTAATGCCATAACTACTTTTCAAACGCCAGAAGACATGAAATTACTTTTGAAAGAAAGATTTTCCTATGTGATTGATGCCATTGACAGCATTTCGCCAAAATTATATTTGATACAAACAGCATATTACAATAATCAAAGAATAATATCGAGTATGGGTGCTGGTGGAAAAATGGATCCTACTAAAATAAAGGTTGTGGATATTCAGGACACTCATACTTGTCCGATGGCACAGTATGTGAGAAAGCGATTAAAATATATGAATATCTACAAAGGTGTTCAATGTGTTTTTAGTGAAGAAATTCCTGCCAAATTCTCCATTATGCAAACAGACGGTAGTAACTTTAAAAAATCTGCCTATGGTACAATTTCATATTTACCTGCTGCATTTGGATTAACTTGTGCCTCAGTAGCAATAAGACATATCACCGGCTGGAAAGAATATAATCCGGGAGCAAAGAAAAAAAATAATTAATCTACTTAAAATTTAATTCCAAGTACACAAACATCATCAACTTGTTCTAATTCACCCTTCCAATCCTTAAAAGCCTTAACAATTTCAGCCTTTTGAAAATCCAAACTCTGTTGACTTGACTTACAAAGCAATTCATTAAATGCCTTGTATTTAAATTTCTTACCTCCATTCAGCCTGCTCTCTTCTGTAACTCCACCAAACTGGTCAGGATATCCATCAGTATACATATACAAAATATCACCTGCTTTTACATCAATTTTATAAGTGTTAAATGGATTCATATTTTCTCCTAATCCAACAGGCATACGATCGCTAGACAATTTAGTATAATTACCTTCTCTACAAATTATTAAAGCCGAGTTTGCAGATGCATATTCTATCTCATTATCAGTTATACATATTATTGTTCCGTCAAACCCATCTTTCTGTCCTTCTTTACTAATATTCTCACAAATTCTACTTCTAACAAAGTCTAATACCTTTCCGGGTTCTCTAATTTGCTTTTCTTTAACTGCCTCATTTAGAAATGAAATATTTAGTAAGCTCATAAATGCACCCGGAACACCATGCCCGATTGAATCACAAACTGCAAGATAAAAGCGATTATCCTGTTTAGCTGCCCAATAAAAATCTCCGGACACAATGTCCTTGGGGTTAAAAAACAAGAAATATTCTTTTAAAGATTCATTTAGAATATCAGTTTGTGCTAATAATGTAGTTTGTATTTTCTTAGCGTAATTAATACTGTCTACAATTTCTTTTTGTTTTGTTTCGACAAGTTCTTTTTGTTGTCGAATAACTATATTTTGCTCCTTAGTAATTTTCTCTTTTTCTTCAATTATTAATTTTTGTCTTTTTGTAGCTTTAAACCTTGTAAATAAAGTAAATAATAGAAGTAATAATAGTAACATTGTGCTCACCAAATACCAATTCTGCTTTCGTTTTTGATCAATACTCAAATCCCTGACTCTTATCTTTTCGGCATTCATTAAACTGTCTGCATATCTCTGACTATTAAATTCCATTTGAATTTCTCGCCTTTTAATCTTATTTAGAACCTCAGCACTATTGATAGAATCACTTATAATTTGAACATATTTGTAATACTTTAAAGCATTTTTATAATCACCTATACTGTCATAGGTATTTCTTAAAGTTCTATATACATCTATTAACTCATACTTATTCTGACTTGAATCAACATCCTTTAATGCTAATTTTGAAAAATACAAAGCGTTTTTAAAGTCCGATTTTCTAAGATAGGTATTAGCTATATGGCTATTAACATAAGACAAGCTGGCCAAATCATAATTTCTCTGATAATAATCCCTTGCTTCACCATATAAAAGTAAGGCACTATCAATCTCATTTTCATTCAGAAAACAAGTTGCGATATTCAATTGAACATTAAACATTCTTGTGCTATCCTTAAGCTCTCGATCAATATTATACGCCCTCTTAAAATAAAACATACCTGTTTTACTGTCACCTTTTGAAGTATAAGATATAGCAAGATTATTATAAATTAATCCCAGACGTACTTTAACTTTAGGATTAGATTTATTCATTCTATTTAGATATGACAAACTTTTCTTGTAATAAAAGAGGCTTCTGTCATAGCTAGCCAAATAGAAAAAGCTGTTTCCCAAATTCATGTAAATATTTCCCAAGATAATGTTGGCATCATCAGAAGAAGTAACAGAAGTTAACGTCTTTATTCCTGTTTCAAATGTGCTTATTGCATCGTTATAATGTCCAATATTATTATAAAAATTCCCTAATAAGTTTAGAATATATGCCTTTAAAACTTTGTTTTTTAGTACATAAGGATCATTTAATAATCCTTGATAAAAATTAAACCGCAAATTATGCATAGACTGTTCCTTAAGGCTGTCTGAAAGTTTAATAATTTCATCCTTTTGAATATTAAAGTCGTTTGATACTAGTGACCGTCTTATAAGCGACTCCTCAATATTATCATCCTGGGATTTAATAATGAGGAATAATTGTAAAAAACAGAGTAATAAAATTGACTTTTTCAATGTTTACTTTTGAAATAATTGATTATTCTAAAATTACACTATTATTTGATTTATGGTAAGTAAAAAAGCCACATAAATATGTGGCTTTTATTGTTTTTTATTTCGAATTTACTTCTTTCCGAAGGCTTTCTTAACCTTATCAACGTAATCCAATTTCTCCCAAGTAAACAACTCCACCTTCATTGTTTTTGTTTTTCCATCAGGTGTCTTGAATGTTTTAGTTACAGTTTCATTCTTACGACCCATATGTCCGTAAGCAGCAGTTTCACTGTACATTGGCGTACGTAATTTTAAGCGCTGCTCAATGAAATAAGGACGCATATCAAAAACTTTCTCAACAATCTTAGCGATTTGTCCGTCCGACATTTTTACTTTTGCTGTTCCATAAGTATTGATATAAATACCCATTGGTTTAGCAACACCAATTGCATAAGATACCTGAACCAATACCTCATCACAAATTCCTGCAGCAACCAAATTCTTAGCAATGTGACGAGTTGCATAAGCAGCAGAGCGGTCAACTTTGCTTGGATCTTTTCCTGAGAAAGCACCACCACCATGAGCACCTTTGCCACCATATGTATCAACAATAATTTTTCTTCCTGTTAATCCGGTATCTCCGTGCGGACCACCAATTACAAATTTACCTGTTGGATTGATGTGATATTGGATTTTATTATTGAATAAGTGAGCATACTTAGCGAATTTCTTTTTAACTCTTGGCATTAAGATTTCAATCATGTCTTTCTTAATCTTCGCTAGCATTTTAGCTTCAGAATCAAAATCATCATGTTGAGTAGAAATAACAATTGCGTCAATTCTTACAGGCTTGTTATTATCATCATATTCTAGGGTAACCTGAGATTTTGCATCAGGACGCAAATATTTGATAGCTTTATTTTCTCTTCTAATAGCAGCTAATTCTAAAAGAATACCGTGTGCCAAATCCAAAGCTAAAGGCATATAGTTAGCCGTTTCGTTTGTGGCATAACCAAACATCATACCTTGATCACCTGCTCCTTGGTCTTCCTTTTTCTTTCTTTCTACACCTTGATTAATATCTTGAGATTGTTCATGAATTGCAGACAAAACACCACAAGAATTTGCTTCGAACATATATTCCGCCTTGGTGTAACCAATTTTCCTAATAACATCTCGCGCAATTTCCTGCACATCTAAATAAGTTTTTGACTTCACTTCTCCGGCTAATACAACCTGACCGGTTGTTACCAATGTTTCACAAGCAACTTTTGACGAAGCATCAAATGCTAAAAAATTATCAATCAATGCATCTGAAATTTGATCTGCTACTTTATCAGGATGTCCTTCCGATACTGATTCTGATGTAAATAAATATCCCATGTTTTAATGTTTAGACGCCGAAAATAGCATAATTAGTTTAAAATACCAATTATTGATAAAAGAGTTTATTACCCTTAAATTAACCAGTGTTCTACATTACTGACCCCGAAAAGTTATCCCTGAATTATTAAGAAAGATCGGAAGAGCGT
>JBFWYJ010000080.1:0-10662 GCA_050186555.1 Bacteroidia bacterium | reverse complement strand
TTCTAAATCCTGACTCCCATCAAACAAACATCATCCACTTGTTCCAACAAACCTTTCCATGCTTCAAATTCTTCGTCTAAAATTATGGCCTGTTCATTCATGGGTTTTGAAGATACGCTTAATAAGAGTTCCTTTAATCTGGATGCTTTAAACTTTTTTCCCTTCTCGCCACCAAATTGATCCTGATAACCATCTGTAAATATGTAAACACAATCACCTTTTTCCAATCTAATCTCATGCGTGTCAAATGCTTTTTCAATGCCAAACTTTCCAATTGGCTGTTTATTAGGTTTAATTTCAATAAAATTCATGTTGTCCTTTGCCTCCCTTCTAAAAATCCATATTGGATTATTTGCTCCTGCCCATTTCAACGTGTGTTCTTTCAGATTTAAAGCACACAAAGAAATATCCATACCGTCCTTAACTTCTTCTTCACTTTTTTCAAATTCCTCAATAATAATTTCTCTAGTTTTATCCAGTATTTCACCCGGGATAGATAAACCAAATTCTCTGACACTTCTATTGAGCCCATTATTACAAACCACACTAACCATAGCACCAGGCACACCATGCCCTGTACAATCAGCTGCCGCAAAAAGTATTAATTCCCCCACCTGCTCCATCCAATAAAAATCACCTGCCACAATGTCTTTTGGCTTATATAATATAAAACTATCAGGCAAGTATTCCTTTACAATTCTTTTGGAAGGTAAAATGGCAGATTGAATTCTTTTGGCGTAAGCAATACTATCAAGAATTTCTTTGTTTTTTTCAGCTAGTATTTGTTTTTGCTGCTCAGTTTCTCTATTCTTTTCTTCTATTATTTTCTTTGCCTTTTTGTTTTGAATCAAACTTCTGAATATAAGTCCCGCCATAATAGCCAGAATTACTATTCCTACGGAATACAAATTTTTAATTCTCTTTTGCTGAACAAGCTCTACCTCCTTAACACCTTTATCATGCTCTAGTTGATCCTGCTTTAGCTCCAACTCCATTGATCCGAAAGCATCTTTCTGTTCTTTTTTGTGTTTTGCAATTATTGCTTTATTAAGTTTATTCAACCATCCTAGTGCCTCTCTTTCATTGTTGATCATAGTATTATAGGACGCCATCATATTATAATATTTTTGTTCGAAACCTTTATTGTCATAAGGTTTAATATGTTCTTCATACAATTTAATATACTTAAGAGCACTGTCTCTTTGATTTTGAGAAATAAATAACATGGCCAAAGACGTCATATTACTAATCACATGGAATTTTAAATTTCTTGTTGATGCAAACTCAAAAGCTTTTCTGTAATAAATAATGGAACTATCAAATTGGCCAATGTCTTTATAAATATCCCCTAAATTGTTTAATCCATTACTGATTCTTAAATCAATACCTGCCTTAACGGCAATGTCCATTGATTTATGCATGTTTACCAACGCCTCATCAAACTGCTTTTTTTCCTGGTTTAAATTTGATTTTTGAGCGTAACAATATGAAATATACCCATTGTTTTTTGCTTTAACTGCATAAACTAAGGCTGAGTCATAATAAGAAGCGGCAGTTTCCAACTCATTTCTTTGCTTATAAATATCACCTAAACAAAAAAGACAAAATGTAACTTTAGCATCATCCTTTATTTCTCTACTTATTTCAAGCGCCTTTTTAAATTTTTTATATGATTTGGAATGATTCTCCATTCCTTGAAGCATATTACCTTCAAATGAAAGGGCTTGGGCTTGAATACTTTTTACGTTTGCATTCTTTGCCACATTGTAGGATTCAGCAAAATACTCAAAAGCTTTGTCGGTATAACCGCTTCTATGCATGGCGGTACCCATATAGCATAAAGCATGCGCTTCTCCATAATCATAATTAAGTTGCTTGCTTTTGTCATAAGCCTCATTGGCAAATAAAAAACTTTTGGGGCTCAACCATCTATAAGAGATTTCAATTGCTGTTTTTATTTTACTAGTATCCTCTTTTTGGTCTAAAAATGCCTGTTTGAGGGAATCTACCATTTTATTAATGGTCTTTTTATCTCGTACTAATTCTAACAAGGAATCACTCCAATCAACCTTTACATCTTTGAGGCCTGAGACATGTTCGTCATCCTGACAAGCTGTAAATAATAAAATAATGAAAAAATATATTATGGCAATTGTTCTAGTCAATACTCCGAAGATATTAATTAATGGGCAGAACAAAAACAAATACTTCCCAAAGAAAAATCAAATTCTTTGAATGGTTTTGATAACTTATATAATAAACTAATTCTAGTTATATCAACAGTCGCATTGAAGTAGTTTAGCTAATCTTCACACCAATCACACAAACATCATCAATTTGTTCGAGAACGCCCTTCCATTCTTCAAACTTGCTATTAATAAATTCTCTTTGCTCTTCCATCGGTTTGGATTGAATCGACAACAAAAGTTCTTTCATCTTAGAAGCTTTGAATTTCTTTCCTTTATCGCCGCCAAACTGATCCTGATAGCCATCAGTAAAAATATAAATTGAATCACCGGTCTCTAATTTAATATTATGTGTTGTGAAAGATGTTTCATTTGCATACTTCCCTATAGGTTGCTTATCAGCCTTGATTTCCATTCCAGATGATTCTTCACCAAACGTTAGAACTCCATCTGGCCAATTTCTTCTATTCGGATTGATAATCCAAATCGGGTTATTTGCCCCTGCCCACTTTAACTCTTTCGTTTTCGTATTCAAAACACAAAGGGAAATATCCATCCCGTCTTTAACCTCTTCATCGCTTTTTTCAAATTCTTGAATTACTATCTCTCTTGTTTTATCAAGAATTTGACCCGGATCAGATAACCCATATTCTCTAACGCTTCTATTCAAGCCATTATTACAAATAACACTAACCATAGCACCCGGAACACCATGACCTGTACAATCCGCAGCTGCAAATAAAATTAAATCATTCACATGCTCCATCCAATAAAAATCTCCGGCTACAATATCCTTAGGCTTATAAAGAATAAAACTTTCAGGTAAATATTCTTTTACTAATCGTTTAGGTGGTAAAATAGCTGTTTGAATACGTTTGGCGTAAGCAATACTATCCAAAATTTCTTGGTTCTTTTCTTCAACCTCAAGCTTTTGTTGTTCTATAATTTGACTGGATCGCTTTTTCTCCTTAAATGCCCTATAAGAAATTATTGCCACAATCAACATTAAAATAAAACCCGTAAAACCTGCAATAGAAAAAATCTTCTGTTCCTTAATTTTTTGATTATGTAGTAATTCCTTTTGCTTTAATTGTGCTGAAGTTTTAACACTATCAGCAAATTGTTTTTTCTGGTACTTATACTGATACTCCAGTTGCGTTATTTCTTTAAAATTTTCTTCACTCTTAAGACTGTCCCGTATTGAGATAAACCATTTATAATACTTATATGCCTCCTTATAATTTCCAATTGAGTCGTACATAGCACTTAATGCATTATAATTAAACTTTATTCTTTCCGGATACTTATATTCCTTTGCAATCTTTAATGATTTATAATAATAGTTTTCAGCTTCATTATATTTACCCATTTTCTCCATCAACATCCCTAGATTTCCGTATAGAATGCTTACAGACAATATGTTATTCTGCTTTAGCTCTGCATTCAATGCTTTTAAATAAAACTCCTCTGATTTCTTATAATCCATAGAGAAATAATAAATATTTGCTAAGTATACACTAACATTAGCAACCCCCATTTCATTACCGGTTTCTTGATACAAGGCCAAAGCCTTATCGTAATACTTTTCTGCCTCAGAATCATTCTCAAGGCTATATAATATGTTACCAATATTCGAGTAATTTCTCGCAATTTCTCCTTTATTTTCTGTCTCAAGTGCAATTACCAATGATTTTTCATAATAATCTCTTGCCCTTTTATAATCTTGATTACTGTAGTAGATATTTCCAATATTGCTTTGAATTAATCCAATTGCATATTTATCCTTATTCTTTTCTGAATAACTGAGTCCCTTAAAATAATTTTCAAGTGCTTTAGCATAATCTCCATTAGTGTAATATATATTAGCAAGGTTAACGTAAACTGAAGCAATCATTTCATTACTATTTAACTTCTTTGCAAGTTTCATAGCTTTATTTGCATACTCAATTGCCGGATTAACATCTCCGCGCTCAATAAAATCGGAACATATGGCGCTATACAGCTTGACTACTTTTTCATTCTCGATATTATACTTTTCATAGTACTTAACTGCCTTATTAAACAATGCTTGAGATTTAGGTGCTTCGCCGAGAACAATCATGTTGTCAGCCATTATCTGATATACTCCCGCTAAATTTATTTCCAACTGTTTAATTGGATAATCATTGTTGTTCAATAACTTCATCCAAACATCTTCAGATTGCTTCAAATGATTATTTGATTCAACGTATTGGCCCTTAAATCGATCGAAATTTGCGGCATATTGGTAACAAATTCCTAGGCCATATTCATAGTTTATTTTTCGAGCGATCATTTCTGCTTGTTCATTGAGCGCAATTGCAGAGTCCAATTTGTTTTTATGAACCAGAATGGAAAGTTTATTAAGAGAATTTACTTTTACAGAATCCTCATTAGAACTCCTTATACTTTTGATTAGATAAGCTTTATGTTGATTTTGGGATTCTAATGAACCAATAATTAAGATAATTGTATTAAAAACTACTAAGAATAGCCTGATATTTATTTTGTTCAAAATATTGATAAGCTAATATAATTTAATCCATCCTATTATCAAATCAATTTAACATAGCATTTAAATGTGAAACCAAATAATAGAAAGCAAAAACTTAATATAAATTCAAAACATTCTTTATCTTAGTACGTTCAATTACTTAATTATGAAAGGAATAATATTAGCCGGCGGATCAGGCACAAGACTACACCCATTAACCTTGGCCATGAGTAAGCAAATGATGCCAATTTATGATAAACCAATGATTTATTATCCATTGTCTGTTTTAATGATGGCAGGTATTAATGAAATTCTCATTATTTCTACACCTCATGATCTTCCCAATTTTGAACGCCTTTTAGGTTCAGGAGAAAATATCGGATGTAAGTTTACTTATAAGGTGCAGGAAGTGCCTAACGGATTAGCTCAAGCTTTCGTAATAGGTGAAGAATTTATTGGAAAAGATAAAGTAGCATTAATATTAGGAGACAATATATTTTATGGCATGGGCTTAGGACGCACTTTGCAAAAAATCAATGATCCGGATGGAGGAGTTGTTTTTGCCTACCACGTTAGTGACCCTGAAAGATATGGCGTTGTTGAGTTTGATAAAAACAATAATGTCTTGTCAATCGAAGAAAAACCTCAAAAACCAAAAAGTCATTATGCCGTTCCGGGATTATATTTTTATGACAATTCAGTAGTTAACATTGCCAAAAATTTAAAGCCTAGTCCGCGTGGAGAATACGAAATTACAGATGTAAATAAAGAATACTTAAAACAAGGTAAGCTAAAAGTAAGCATACTCGATAGAGGAACTGCATGGCTTGACACCGGAACTTTTCCTTCCCTAATGCAGGCAGGACAATTTGTACAGGTAATTGAAGAGAGACAAGGCCTAAAAATTGGATGTATTGAAGAAGTGGCGTATAAAATGGGTTACATTAATAAGGAACAATTAGTAAAAGTTGCTACACCTCTAACAAAAAGTGGTTACGGTAACTATTTAATTGATTTAGCTAACCAAGAATAATTAACAATTGAATTCGAGCGAATCTTTATTTGACGCACATTTAGCAAACTACCTGAATTCTGTTTCCGGCAAAAATCCTGTTGAATTATATGAACCGGAATCATACATTTTATCCCTAGGAGGAAAGAGAGTTCGACCAAATTTAGTTCTAAAAGCCTGCCAGTTGTTTGACGTTGACATAAGTCAGGCTATGGACGCAGCTTTATGCGTTGAAATATTTCATAATTTCTCATTGATTCATGATGATATTCTGGACAACGCTCCTTTACGAAGAAACAAGCCAACAGTTCATGAAAAGTGGAATACAAACATTGCCATACTAAGTGGTGATGTAATGCTGGTTAAGGCATTTGATGTCTTAAAATCTTATGACGGAGAAAAATTCAAACAATTGTATGAGGTCTTTTCAAAAACAGCTATTGATGTTTGCGAAGGGCAACAATATGATATGAATTTTGAAAAATTAGACAATGTTAGTGTTGAAGATTACATTAACATGATTACAAATAAAACGGCGGTTCTATTAGGATGTAGTTTACAAATGGGGGCTATCGTTGCAGGCACTTCCATTGAAAATCAGATTCACTTATATGAATTTGGAAAAAATATTGGTATAGCATTTCAGCTGTTGGACGATTATCTAGATGCTTTTCCAATTGACTCTACCGCATTTGGAAAGCAAATTGGAGGAGATATTATTAGTAATAAAAAAACTTATTTATTATTAAAAGCATTAGAAATGGCTAGTGAATCTCAAAAAAATGCGATTCATTTAATTTTAAAAGAGCAGAACCCGGAGCAAAAAGTAAATGATATGTTGCAGATTTATAAAGTATTAAACCTGTCTGAAGCTTGCAAAGCAGAAGCCAATAGACATACCACTATCGCTTTGGATCATTTACTAAAAATAAAGGCTAAACCAGAAGCGATAAATGAACTTAGAGAATTTGCCAGCAGTTTATTAAATCGAACACATTAATGTACTTTGAAGATTATAAGCATTCCATAAAAATTCAAATTCGTTTTAGTGATATAGACAAAATCAATCACGTAAATAATGCTTGTTATTTAAATTATTTTGAAACTGCTCGAGTCAACTACTTTGATACAGTCTTTGAAGGAAGAACCAACTGGGATGAATTTGGTTTTGTGCTTGCAAGAAATGAGATTAACCACATTGCCCCCATACATTTGGAAGATGAAATTTTTTGTTTCACAAAAGTGATACAATTAGGCAATAAGAGTTTAACATTAAAAAATGTTATAATCAAAAAAACAACAAGTGGTTTCATTGAATGCGCTAACGGCATTGGTATATTAGTAGCAATGAATTACAAAACCAGAGAGAGTATTCCATTGCTGCAAGAATGGCGCGAAATGATTGGAAATTTTGAGAACCAATAAAATCGTCTTTATGAGCAAAAAATTAACAATTATAGATTTCTCTAATCAAATAAAATAATTTCATTATTTTAATACTGAATCAAATATTTTGATAAAAAATAAAATTATAAAGGAATTGGTAGTAGATGGAATTCTAAAGGCTCACTTATTAGAAGAAGGCATTATAGAAATAATTTGGGATTCTGAAATTGATGAAATTGAGGTCTTACATCTGAAAGAAATGCAAAGATTAGTTGGAATATTAGGCAATAAGAAGAAGATGCCTTTATTGTTTAATACGCCGGATTTTATCAATGTTAGCCCCGAAGCCGGAAAATTTGCTGTTACAAAAGAAGGGACTTTGTTCAGTAAAGCCATTGGCGTCATCCTTGACAATTCTGCTAAAAAATTATTAATGAATTTTTTTGTAATTATGAATAAGCCAACTGTTCCAACAAAGGGCTTTTCTGAACGTAAAAAGGCAATAGAATGGTTAAAGCATCAAATCTAATTTTAATCAACGCTCCTATTTAATTCTCTTTGAGATTAAAAACTTTTAAATGTTCTTACTTTTAACTATTTTAGTTAAAAGCATTAAATATAGTTTATGAAATCTTTATTATTCTCATTTCTATTCATCCTTTCTGCAAACCTGCTTTCACAAGCTCCAACACTGTATTTCAACTTTGTTTCACATAATGAACCAAAAGACAGTTTGCAAAAATCTACCCAGTACTTTCAGTCAAAAGCAAAGTGCATTCAGTTAGCAAATATTATAAAAAACAAAAATGCTGCCTGGAACCTTGGAACATGTGATTATTTTGTTGATGGTGCTATCAACAATGACAATGGCCAAGCGAGTCCTAATGACATTTTTGAAATCCTCTCTTCCCCTACTTATACATCAAACATTGAAATTGATCCAAGAACAAAAAACCACCTTGGAAGAAATACAGCAGATGCAGTTTATTTAATTAATTCATGCGGAGGATTTGCCAGCAATAATTTGAGTGGATTTACTTATTGGTCTTCCAATCCAATGCAAATTGACTGGTGGCAATACCAGAACACGTTAACGGGCAACATTTATAGTAATCAATGGAAAGCTACACTCATTTGGGGAGGAGGGAGTCCTGGGCATATTAATGATTTAAATGACTATGGAATTTGGAAACCTGATACAACAAATAATTTTTATGTTCACAACCCCAATAGAAATTTATGGTTTGAAGGCAATGGGTGTGCAGGGAAACTAGACACCTTAACTAACGAGCAAGATATCATAACAAAGCTAAGAAACATAATAGACAGTTTGCAAAATGGTTTTCTTCCACAAAATAAATTTTATTGCTACACCACAACCTTAGGTCAGGATGAATTTGGAACAACTCTTTTTACTAAAATTTCTAAGGTATGTGATTCCATTAACTCATGGGGATCTGCAAAAATTCAATGGGCAACTCTTAGTCAGAAATTTACAGCATTTCAAAACTGGCAAACATCAACCTCACAGCAATATAGTCAGTGGATGTGTGGACAAACAGTTTCAGGTGTACCGGAAAATACAATAAACTATTTTAATGTTTCTCCCAATCCATCGACTGGAAAATTTAAATTTCATTTTTATGATGAAAGTGAACACTATGTTTCAATATATGATTTAACCGGAAAGTTATTGTCCACAAGGGTTATATCAAAAGAAGCAGATATACTGTTCCATAATTTACCTCAAGGTTTATATTTCGCAGTTATAGACGGTAACAAAGCAATTAAGCTAATTATTAATTAATCAGTATGGACAAGGCTTATATAGAGAGTGTAAAAAAACAATTTGAATATTATAAATTGCTGGGTGAGAAGACATTTGATCAGCTGGCTGAAGAAAAATTGTTTTGGACATATAACGAGGATTCTAATAGCATTGCTACTATTGTGAAACATCTGTCCGGAAACATGTTATCCAGATGGACTGATTTCTTAACTTCTGACGGGGAAAAAGAATGGCGAAACCGTGATGCAGAATTTGAAAATGACATTAAATCAAAATCAGAGTTAATTGAGTTATGGAACAAAGGTTGGGCTTGCCTGTTTGAGGCAATAAATTCATTAAATGATAATGATTTAGATAAAATCATATATATACGCAATCAAGGACACACGGTAGTGGAGGGCATAAACAGACAATTAGCAGATTACCCTTACCACATCGGACAAATTGTTTTTATTGGTAAAATGCTTTCAGACAATAATTGGCAATCACTTTCAATACCTAAAGGTAATTCAAAAGATTACAACGCTGATAAATTTTCAAAGCCTAAAGAAAAAGGACACTTTACGGATGAATATTTGAAAAAAAAGAAATAATTCTGACATGTAACAAATATTGTTTCTTGTTGTTATAAAATAGACAAGAAAGAAATGTTATGTTTCAAAAAAGAATTTATAAACTACTCATTATAATTTTATTACCTGGCTTACCTCTTTTCTCTCAAACAAATAAATTAAAAGCGCTATTAATTGTTGGGCCACAAGAAGACATGACAAATCTTGCCGTTAAAGAAATGGATAAAATTGCAGATTTGTTAAAGATGAAAAACATAACGGTTTATACATTCTATGATGAGAAAGCTGAATGGAAAAAAATAGTTTCCAAAGCAAAAGAATGTAATATTCTAATCTACTCTGGCCATGGCAGTAAAATGGGCGAAAACGGCGGTGCCGGTGGAATTTGTGTAGACAAGATGATTTCTACTAATCAACTTTTATCCGAACTTAAATTAAAAGAAAACTCACTTGTAGTATTTAAATCCGTATGCAACGGCGCTGGATCATCTGCGGGCGATGATAAAGATATTGGTATTGAAGAAGCAAAAAAAAGAGTGTCTAATTATGCATACCCGTTCTTTAAAATAGGTGCTAAAGGATATTATGCAAATAATATGGGTAACGGAGCAATTGATTTTTTGAAGGATTTTCTAGAAGGCCAAAATCTAAAAAATGCATATATAAATACCACAAAATATTGGTCGAAAATTGAATTTGAAAGTCAATTTCCGAACCATCAAAATAAATCATTTAGCATTGCAAGCTCACCAGGAGGAGGAATGTCTACACGTATCAGTTATAAAAATGGTAAAAAAACTGTTACAAAGATCAAATCCCCGAAAAACTACAACATCGCTTATGCAGGAAATTCATCTTTTACAATATCTGACATGAAATAATTGACATACATCATGTTTTTTTAAGATTATCGTTTCTACATTAGCAAATGATAGCAATGATGTCTATGTAGTAATGAAGCAATCTATTAATCTTCTATTGAATTTAACTATTATGTTCATACTATTTGGATGCAACTCTATTCCATCCGGAATAAAAGCCGTTGATTCATTTGAAAAAAATAAATATTTAGGTAATTTGTATGAAATAGCCAGGTTTGATTTCAGATTTGAAAGAAATTTAAACAACACAACTGCTGAATATTCTCTAAATGATAACGGGGTCATCAAAGTTGTAAACAGAGGATGGAATACAGTAAAAATGAG
>JBFWYJ010000079.1:0-10703 GCA_050186555.1 Bacteroidia bacterium | reverse complement strand
AGTTACAAATAAAAAGTCTGTATTCCATCCCGAGGCGTATCAACTTCAGGAGCCATTATCTCCACACTTTGCTGCGAAAAAGGAAGCTATTGAAATTAATATGTCGTCTATTCAACTGCCGAAGACAAATAATACTATATTAATTGAAGGAGCAGGAGGAATATTAGTTCCATTGAATGATAGCAACAATGTAATAGAGCTGGCAAAGCAATTTGAATGTGAAATAGTTATAGTGATTAGAAATTACCTTGGATGCATTAACCATTCTCTTCTTACTTTAGAATATTTAGAAAACAATGGGTATAATTTAAAAGGATTGGTGTTAAACGGAGATTTTGAAGAAGAAGTTTTAGAACCTATATTAAAAGTTGCAAATACAAAAGTATTATTGTCAATTCCTGATAAAATGGATGTTAACAAGGCGACCATTATACATTATTCAAAGCAAGTAAATTGGTGAGATGAATTGGATTGAGAAAGATAAAGCAACAATTTGGCATCCGTTTACGCATTTAAAGTATGCAAAATCTCCAATTTTAATTGAGAGAGCGGACGGGATTTATTATTATGATTCAGAAGGTAATAAGTACATTGATGCAATATCAAGCTGGTGGGTAAATCTTCATGGCCATAATAATCCTTACATAAACAGTAAAATTTCTGAGCAGTTAAAATCAATGGAACATGTCATGTTCAGTGATTTTACGCATAAACCGGCAATTGAATTAGCTGAACGATTAGTAAAAATTTTACCGGATAATCAATCAAAAATATTTTATTCTGATAATGGTTCTACTTCTGTTGAAGTTGCTATAAAAATGGTGCTTCAGTATTGTCATAATAAAGGAAAGAGTAATAAGTTATTTATTGCTTTTGAAAACGCTTATCACGGTGATACTTTTGGTGGAATGAGTGTAGGTGCCAGAAATGTTTTTAATCAGGCATTTGAGAATCATTTGTTTAATGTGGCGCATATTCCTTTACCAACAGTCGAAAATATAGATCAAATAAAAAGCGTGATTGCAGAATGGCATTCTAACCATGAATTAGCCGGTTTTATTTTTGAACCTATTGTTCAAGGAGCTGCCGGCATGGTGATGTATGAACCCGAATTATTAAATGATTTGATTGGCTTTGTAAAGGGACTTGGTGTTTTCACTATTGCAGATGAGGTCATGACCGGTTTTGGAAGAACCGGAAAATCATTTGCATCTGATTATCTTTCTAATAAACCCGATATTATTTGTTTGAGCAAAGGTATAACAGGCGGTTATTTCCCTTTAGGAGTGACAAGTTGTACTGAGGAAATTTACAATGCATGTTTAGTAGATGATAAATCAAAAACATTTTTCCACGGTCATAGTTACACGGCCAATCCATTGGCATGCTCTGCAGCCTTAGCTAGTTTGGATCTTTTGGAAAAGAAAGAAACCCAACAACAGATTGATTTAATACATGATTCCCACAAGAATTTTAAAGCTAAACTGGGAAAGAACAATAATTGTAAGGACATCAGAGTATTTGGGACAATTTTAGCAATTGAATTAAATACAGACGAAAGAACACATTATTTGAACAACGCTTCCGAAGATATCACAAGATTTTTTATTGAAAGAGGAATACTAATGCGACCACTAGGTAATGTTTTTTATGTAATTCCTCCTTATTGTATTAAGGAAAATGAGTTAAACACTATTTATAAAGCAATTGAAGAATTTCTTAATTAGTTTTCCTCGTCCACTTATCAATTTGCCAAACCAGGAATCCGCTACCAATTCCAATTAATGCTCCGGCGAATACATCTGAAGGATAATGAACACCTAAACGCATTCTGGAATAGCCAACAAAACCGGCATAAATATAACTAGGAATAATAATGCCAATTTTTTTTGTGCTCAAAGATAAGCCTGTGGCTGTAGCAAATGCTGCTGTGGTATGCCCGCTAGGAAAGGATAATGGACCAACGTGTGTGCGTTGTTCAATTTTATCAGGGTAAGTCACAAAAGGTCTGTCTCTTTTTATTGAGTATTTAAGCCCGTAACTCAATCCGTTTGCAAGACACAAGGTAATGGCACTTTTGTAACCATTTCGCATTCGTTCATTATCTTTCCTTAAGTATCCATCTAGCCAAATACCCCCTACAGTAAGCGGCATAGCAGGGTAAACCGACCAAGAAACACCTTTCATGGTTTTATCCCACATCGGTAATTTACCTGCGTTACAATTGTATAATAATTTGAAGTCGGCATTCTGACTAAACAAATTAGTCGTGGTAAATAATCCAATTATTATAATTAATATTTGGTTATGGTTTTTTATTGCCTTTAATTTTTTCAAGGTATCGTTTATAAAGTTCGTCAAATGAATCAAATTCTTCTCTAAAGAAGAAACCAATGCCTTGGGTGTATAAACCACCTGAGGTGATTAGTTGTGTGTTATCATTTGTTCTGTTAAATCCTTTGAGTTTGTATCTGCCGTCGTCACTCAGCTTATATTCAATATTTACATCACCGATAAAGTTTCTGTTACCGCTGTTACCGCTTCCCATACCAAAATTACCGTCAATGCTTAATTTATCATCCATGTATGTTTTGTTAACATTCATCAACACTTCATCAGAACTACTTTCACTACCCGGGCGATAGTTGACACCTAATTGTAAATCTTTGGCAAAATTTCCAACCATACCATCCAGCATACTGCTTAATCTATTACTCAATAATTCGGAGCCTGTAGATGCCGCTGCGTTACCTGCCGTAACACCACCACCTGTTGAGTTATAAATAAGTGGAGGAACGAAGCTTCTAAAAATTAGAAATGAAAATACTTGTCTGTTCAATTCTTGTTCATCTGCCAATACATTTACAATTTGTGAGCGTACATTATCCGAAATACTCGGGAATGCTAATTCAAAAGAAATATTTGGGTTCATTAATTTATCTTTCATTTTTAATTTACAAGCAGCGGCAGTTCGACCCTTATAAGCCCCTGTTGCATCATTGATTAAAGGTGCAATTGAAGCTCTTTGTCTGTAACTTGCTGTGATGTCAATTTCTGCATTGAGCGGATCGCCGCTCCATGAAATGGTACTACCTCCATCAATTTCAAATTTTTTGGAAATTACCTTTTCTAAACTAAAATCGTACTCTCCTCCGTCTATTATATAATCCCCAAACATTTCAAATTTACCGAGGGTGTTGATGTTCATGCTTATTTCACCATTACCAAATACTTGTATTAAATCGTTATTGGTTCTATCAAAAATAATTTTTGCCAATAATTTGTCTGTTGCCTGAAATTTTAAATCGAGATTGAATCCGGAAAAATCTTTTTCTATTTCCTTCTCTACCGTATCTTTTTTTACAAATGTTATATAGTCATTTTCAGCAACTTCTTCCGGACCATCTAATGGTAGAATAAACTCAGATTTCTTTGTTGGTGTTGCTCTTACTTGCGTGTGAATGTCGTTCAAAAAGCCCCATAGGCCTACATTCCCGCTTGCAATAATATTTCCGAAGAAATCCGGATTGTCTTTTTCTTGTGTGTTAAGTACAAGCATGTCTTTGAAAGTAACATCATAATCCAATTGCATGTTTTTGAATTTTCGATGGAAAATATTCCCATTAATTGTTCCTTGAGGCACAGCATTGGCAACGTAAGGGTCTTTCATCAATAAATCACTGAATCGAATCTGATCAGGCATGATCTCAATTTTTCCTGACATATCATACGTAACATTCGTATAATCTACTTTAATTTCACTATTGAATAAAGTGAGTTCGCCTTCCAGCAAAATGTTATCAGGCTCTCCATGAACGCGTCCTTTTCCATTAACAAAACCTTTCTCAATTGTTAATATACCTTCTAAGAATGGATTGGCAATTCTCAAATTAAGAGGATTGGCCTTGAAAGAAATATCAATTGATTCTTTTGGTTTGTCTAAATAATATTTTCCACCAAATGAAAAGTTCTTAATTTGATTACCTACAAAATCTCTCAGACCTAATGTACTGTATCCTTCAAGATCAATTCTTTTCTCTTTTGTAATATAATCGGATTTTAAGATTAATTCACCTAATAGATTGTCATTAAATTTAAAAGCGCTGAATTCTAAAGCTGAGTTTACTATTAATTGATTATCCAGATTCTTAGCACTAATGGCACCATTCATATACCCACTTAATTTGAGACCATATGGTTTTAAGAATGGGTTGAATTGGTCTAAATAAAGTGCTTTAGAAACAAAATTTATTGAATCATTTGATTTCTTGGAGAGATTTCCGCTTAAATTAATTTCCTGTTGGCCATTCACAAATTTTAGCGGGTGAACAACGATTGCACCTGAGGAATCAATAAAAATCGGATTCTTTTGAGTCATTGACCATAAACTATCTTTTGTTTTAATATTTATGGTTTCTAAATCAATTTGCGCTTTAGCTTCGTTGAAGTGAAGTTTGCCAAATATTTTGCCTGATGAATTAGGCTCTACTTTATCATTCCATTCCAGATTGAATTTTGTTTCATAGTCTTTTGAAACGAGATACATAAAGTAATTATCTAATTTGACACTATCAGTTAGTTGTATATCTTTTCCTTTAAATACAAGGTTGATTTTATGATCTTTCGAGTACGATTCGATTTTATTATCATGAAACTTAAGGGAACCTAGCTCTACCAATTCGGATGATAAATTAAAGTTTAGCAAGGTTCGTGAGGCATCAAAATCTCCAAGTATGGTTGTATTAGGACTTATACTCAAGGCATTTACAAAAAGCTCTTGAATTGTATTAAACTTTTTTACCTTAATTTTAAATGTAAAGGCATCAGTGTACTTTTTATTTTTAGGATTCCACTTCACGAATGCCGGATAATAATCATGTAAAGTTTGACGGAAAGCCATTGGTAGATTTGTGATTTTGAATAGACCATCTACATCAAGATTAAAATAATTTGAACTCAAGTGGATGCTTTTATTTTCCGTTTCCTGATTAAGGTGTAAATCAAACGTGCTTATTTTATATTTTTTATCCTTTATAGAATACTTGGTGTTATCAAAGTTGATATTGCCGGTAAGATTATTGACGTTATCACCGTTTAAGGTAATTAGAATTTGTGTTGAAACACTAGCTTCATCTTTGGTGAAATTTAATGCTTTAAGATTTAAGTTATTTACGGTTGATATAAAATCAAAGTCAGGCATTTTTTTCGTGAAATGTATACTGCCATTAAAATCGAAGTCAGCATTCGGATCGCTTGATACTAATAATCCCGTAAATGTCTTGTCTTTAAAATCACCATCAATTTTGATATTATTATATACATATTTATTATAACTCAAGGAAGTTATATTACCTTCCATCTTAGCTTTAATTTTTGCGACACTAACACCTTTTCCTTTTAACTTAATATTTGCCTTTAAATGATTAAAATCTCCTATATTCAGAATGTTTCCAAGTTGCAATTTCTCTAATTTTATTTGCCCATCATATTCTAAGTCGTCGGCGCTTTTACCGGTTCTTATTGCCAAATCAGTAGTAACACCTCCCTGTTCTGTTCTTAGATTACCATAAAAATTAAAGTCATTTAATAGACCATCAAATTTTCCGGTGTAACTAATTTTACCTAATCTTTTTATTTCAATTGGAATTGGTAATTTCTCATTTTTATAGAATGGATAATTTGGAATGCTTGCTAAATCATTATAATGTGTGTTTAGTTTTTTAGCATCTAAATGCAAGTAACAAAAATCTAAGTCGGGTAAACCAACTACAGAAATGTCTCCAACAAATTCTGTATAATCTTTTAAGCGAAAGGTTAAATACTGGAGATTTAAATCACTCAATGGGCCACGTATTTTTCCCGAAATATGTATGGTGTCATCCAACCCTTTGACTTCATTGGTAAAAAAAGCAATATCAGGAAGATACACTTGTGTTTTTTGATGCAGGTCAACTTTCATGTTAACCTGTTCAATGAAATTGTTGTATGCCTCCAGGCTATCATGAACAAATTCTAATCTGCCTGCCAAGTATGTACCGGGTGTTATTAAAATGAGTTGTCTGCAAACTAATCCGGCCGGACTAAATTTTATATTGCTGCTTAAATTATAAAGTTCAAAACCTGAAAGCTCTTTTAATTTTAAATTACTGACTATAGCACCAATTGTGTCACCTTTGAAATTTAAATCGGATATATTTCCTGATAAACGGGAAATATTCAAATGATCATAATCTATTAATCCTTTTTCTGACTTTGGCTTATCTGCCAGATCATAAATGAAATTAACATTATCAAGTGTAAAATGATTGTGAGTTATTTGCCAACTAATTTCACTAGAGTCACTACTCTTGCTGTCTGAACTAAAATAGTCAGCTAAAAACTGAAAATTGAAATCTTTTTCGCCTTTATATTTTTTTATCTTAACAATAGCATTCTGTAATAGAACGTTTTTTATATCAATTACTTGATTCTCATTATCAAATTTTCTAATATCAAGACTTAAATCACCTGCATAAACTAATGTGTCATTATGAAGGTCTTTAACAAATACGCTTTTTAAATGTACAGTCTTGAAAAAGTCAATTTCTATTCGGTCAATTGAAAGATTTGAATGAAGTTCTTCGCTTAAATAATCTGAGGCAACTTTTCCTGCCCAGGTTTGAAAGTTATGTGATTGAATGGCGAAATAAAAAAAGGCAGCAATAAAAATTAAACTTGCCGTAAAGTATAACAGTACTTTTGCTAATATTCTTGTAACTTTGCGCATCCTCACTCTAAAATTACGTATTTTATACCGCGTGGAAAGGCAAAAAATGCAAAATATGAACATTCATATACTAGCAATTGAAAGTAGTTGTGATGATACGTCATGTGCGGTTTTAAGAGGAAATAAAGTGCTGAGTAACGAAACTGCCAATCAGAAAATTCATGCTGAGTATGGGGGGGTTGTGCCTGAATTGGCAAGCAGAGACCATCAGAAAAATATTATTCCTGTAATTGATATTGCACTAAAAAACGCCGGAGTTTCACTTGAGAGTATTGAAGCAATTGCCGTTACACGTGGTCCGGGATTATTGGGTAGTTTGCTGGTTGGATTGAGTACTGCACAGTCTATGGCTTTGGCATTAAACATTCCTTTAATTGAGGTAGATCATATGCAAGCTCATATTCTGGCTCATTTTATTGATGATGTTACCCAAACCATTCCGGATCTACCGCTTCTATGTTTAACAGTTAGTGGCGGGCACACGCAACTGGTTGTAGTTAAAGAGGATTATAGTTTCGAATTAATTGGCGAAACATTGGACGATGCAGTAGGTGAAGCATTCGACAAAGCAGCTAAATTATTAGGTTTGCCTTATCCGGGCGGACCAATTATAGATAAGTTATCACAACTGGGGGACTCAGAAAGATTTAAGTGGTCTAAACCTAATATTCCGAATTTTGATTATAGTTTTTCAGGGGTAAAGACGGCTTTTTTATATTGGTTAAATGACAACAAAAAGAATGATGAGGATTTTATAGAAAAGAATATTAACGATATATGTGCATCCTACCAGAGACATTTATGTTCAATCTTGATTAAGAATTTGGAAGCCGCAGTTGGAAAATACAAATTCAAGCAGATAGCCTTGGCAGGCGGGGTTTCTGCCAACTCAGAGCTGCGACGACAGTTTCTTGGACTAGCAAAAAAATTGGACATAAAAGCCCATCTTCCAAATTTTGCTTATTGTACTGATAACGCAGCAATGATTGGAATTGCAGGTCTTGTGAAATACATGAATAAAGATTTCACAAATCTGGGTATCAGTCCAAAAACTACCCATTCCTTTTGTAGAAGCTAATGCGCTAATTTATTACCTTTGTAAGCTATGATTTCGGTAAACTCTGTTACAGTTGAATTTGGTGGATATCCGCTTTTTGAGAATATAAGTTATTTAATTAATCCAAAGGATAGAATTGGTCTTGCAGGAAAAAATGGTGCCGGCAAGAGTACCATGTTGAAACTACTATGCGGGGAGCAACCGGCAACTAAAGGAGAAGTGGCAATTCCAAAGGATGTTAAAATTGGTTATCTTCCTCAAGACATGATTCACCAGCATGGCAGAACTGTTTTTGAAGAGACTGAAACCGCTTATACAGAAATTAAAAGTCTTGAAAACAGAATTGCAGAAATCAACAAAGAGCTTGAAACAAGAGAAGATTATGAAAGTGATGCCTATGCAAGATTAATTGAAGAGCAGGCAGATGCATACTCTCGTTTAGATATTTTTGGAGCATCGAACGTTCAAGAAGAAATAGAAAGGGTGCTGCGCGGATTGGGATTTGAAAGAAAAGACTTTTCCAGGCAAACCAGTGAGTTTAGTGGCGGTTGGAGAATGCGAATTGAATTAGCAAAATTGTTATTACAAAAACCAAATATATTATTACTGGATGAGCCAACCAATCACTTGGATATAGAAGCTATTATCTGGTTGGAAGAATTTCTTGAAACCTTTCCGGGAGCTGTGGTGCTTATTAGTCACGATAAAACATTTCTTGACAACATTACAAAGCGTACGATTGAAATTGTCAATCGCAAAATTTATGATTATAAGGCTAACTACACAAAATATTTGTTGCTTAGAAAGGAGAGGATTGAACAGCAGGAGTCTGCTGCCAAAAATCAGCAGAAGCTAATTGACCATACTGAAGCATTAATTGATAAATACAGAGCAAAAGCCAACAAGGCTTCATTTGCTCAGTCATTAATAAAGAAATTAGACAGGATGGAAAAGGTTGAGGTGGATGATATAGATAATTCATCTCTTCGTTTCAGATTTCCTGCCCCTGCGCACAGCGGTAAAATTGTAATCACCGCAGAAGGCGCCGGAAAGGTATACGGAGAAAAAAGAATTTTTAAGGATGCTACTTTTATAATTACTAAAGGAGAGAAGGTAGGATTGGTTGGAAGAAATGGCGAAGGAAAATCAACCATGATGAAAATGATTGCCGGCAAAGTTGATTATGAAGGAACGATTCAACTAGGTCACAATGTTATGCCCGGTTATTTCGAGCAAGACCAGGAAGAGAAATTAAATCCGAAGAAAACCGTTTTTGAAACAATAGATGAATTGGCGGTAGGAGATGTTAGAAAACAAGTTCGTGGTATTTTAGGTTCCTTCTTATTTAGCGGTGATGATATCGAAAAGAAAGTTTCTGTTCTCAGTGGAGGTGAAAGAGGTAGATTGGCCTTATGCAAGCTTTTATTGGAGCCATATAACTTGTTGATGTTAGATGAACCAACGAATCACTTGGACATTAAGAGTAAAGAAGTATTAAAAAATGCATTGCTAGATTATGAAGGAACCGTTGTGATGGTGAGTCACGATCGTGATTTTATGAAAGGTATTTGCAATAGACTGTTTGAATTTAGGGATGGCCATGTAAAAGAGCATCTTTGTGACATTGATGAATTCATGGAAAAAAGAAAAGTAGAGAGGTTGAACGAATTGGATTTAACAAAGGAGAAGGGACAAGCAATCAAGAAAGAGAAATCCTCGGATTATCAAAATCAAAAGGAATCAGAACAAATTAAGAAACAGATTGCCAATAAAATAAAAGCGCTTGAAGGTGAAATTGAAAAATTAGAAAAGGAGATAGCTAAGGATGATGAAAAATTGGCTCAAAGCGAGAAATTTCCTGATTTAATGAATGATCAAGATTTCTTTAAAGCCTATAATAGCAAGAAGATAAAACTTGCTGAAATCTTTAATGAATGGGAACTTGCACAGTCTGAGTACGCTAATTTAACTAATTGAAACCTAGAGTTTTCAATTCCGTATAAACAGCAAGATGAATATTAAAAAACACATTCCTAACGCTATTACCTGCGGTAATTTGTTTTGCGGTTGTGTTGCCGTATTGCAGATATTTCAAGGCAATCTGGTGTGGGCTGCTTATTTAGTTGGAATTGCTGCTGTTCTGGATTTTTTTGATGGTTTTGCTGCAAGAATGTTAAATGTAACAAGTGTGATAGGTAAGGATTTAGACAGTCTTGCAGATATGGTCACTTTTGGTTTGGTTCCGGGTTTGATAATTCACAGAATGTTGGCAGTTGGATACTTAGTTAACCATAAAGCCTATGAGTTAATCATTGCCAACAAGTGGCTAATGTTTATTCCGCTATTAATACCTGTGTTTTCTGCAATAAGATTGGCGAAATTTAATAACGATGAAAGACAATCTGAGTCATTTATTGGGGTACCTACTCCTGCAAATGCCATTTTAATTTGTTCCATTCCGTTGATTGTTAATTGGGACATGCATTTTGATTTAAAGAATTGTGAATTTGTTCATTTACTGATTCAACCATATTTTCTATTGGCGCTTTCTGTTGTTATGTCATTTTTATTAGTAGCGGAATTTCCATTGTTTTCTATGAAGTTTAAACATTTTAAATGGAAAGGAAATGAAATAAGATACGCATTTATATTAGCATCTCTTTTAAGCATTGTTATTTTCCAATACTTGGGCTTGTTATTTTCAATTGTCTGGTATATTTTATTTTCTGTAATTGCCTTGCTAATCAAGCGTCCTTCTTAATAATTCAGGGATAACTTTTCGGGGTCAGTAATGTAGAACACTGGTTAATTTAAGGGTAATAAACTCTTTTATCAATAATTGGTATTTTAAACTAATTATGCTATTTTCGGCGTCTAAAC
>JBFWYJ010000078.1:0-10740 GCA_050186555.1 Bacteroidia bacterium | reverse complement strand
CTGTTCCTAAATGGCCCCGGGCTTTATCTGTGTTACCCGGATTTTCGTGAATGAGGCAAAGGAAGGTGACATCGAAACGATTAATAGTTTGGTTCATCATATCAATGAGTTTCATGCTGTCTTTTGTATCGTTAAAATTGAAAACACAATCGGTGATCACATCGAGAATGATAAATAAATGCATGGGGAATTTCTGACGGATGTAATCCAAATACATGTTTAGCATATCGAAGCGTTCTTCGCGCGCGAATTCTAAAAGGGATATGTAATCGAAACCATAGGGATTATCCTCAATAGTATATCCTGCTTTTAATTGTATTTGCTGCAAGGAATAAGGAAGTTGATCGGAGAGATTACGCTCTGTGTCCACATAACACACCGCATAACGTGTGAGAATATTGCGTTTAAAATCCAAGAGATCACGATTGCTCTCCGGTGTTTTTAAAAGCGCGGCACAAATGGTTTCAGCTAAACGGGATTTATGTACACCTGCTTTTCCCTGCACTACATTTATTGTTTTGGGAAAGAATACCGGATTTTCTTTTTGCCAAAGAATTGGTTGGCTAAATGAAATTGGTTTTCCTTTACTCTCGCGAATTTGTTGTTGAGAGGCCAGTAGGCGTTCGAGTTTGGCTTGTGGGTTTTCGAGCCTCACCCCTGACCCCTCTCCCAAGGAGAGGGGAATATCTTTCTTCTTGCCCGGTGGCGCTGGTATTTCAATCATAGTAGATAGTTTTATTGGTAAAATGAGAGAGGCATGAAATAGACTTGAATCTGCCCATCGATATTGCAAATGGTAGCGGACCAATCTTTAGGTGTGCGATTTTGTAAATGCGTTTCCTGCATGATACAACTCTCCAAATGCATGATCATGAATTTGTAATTGGTATTATCGAGACGAAAGAACAGTTCAGAGAAATAGGATAATCGTAAGCGATCCAGTTGCAGTTTTTCGAATAGACGATTGATCTGGTCTTTATCCGAGTTGTTGTCACCTAGTAATTTTTTGTAGTAATTGACATTTGATTCCAGAGTTTTAGAATCGCGTTCGAGAATGGTTGAAATTTCCTGAAGTAATTCCGGCCATGTAAGGTCTTTTAGTGTTTCTTTATATGTTTTCATTTTTCTTTTATGGTATATAGGAGTTCGCTGTACTTTTGCATGTTATTTTTTGAATGCATTGATGACAATTTGTTTGTTTTTTGAAGGCGTCATCGAATCCTTCAAATGGTTAGTGATTTTTTTAATTGTCATTTGAAGGATTTGTTGTAGTGTTTAGTTAATAGTTCATGAACATCGGCGACCTTGTAGTAGATCTTGTTACCCACCTGAGAGAAGGAGATCTTACCTTCATCGCGCCAGGTTTGCGCGGTGCGTTTAGAGATTTTCATTTTAAGAAGGAACTCCTGATTGTCCATAAAGTCTTCTTCGGGATCGGGTTTACCGTCGAGTTTTGCTTTGATCTCCTCAATAGAGGCGAGCATTGTATTGAATTGCTCCTTTGAAATGATTACTGCTTCCATGCTTTGCTTTGTTTTTAATTGATTGTTCAGCAAAAGTGTCCGGAAGTGAAAAGTCCATTGGTCCCCGCGGGACTATGAGGGGACTATTTTTCGAGTAAAAGGGTGAAAATCATAGGTGGGTTGAAATTCTTATCTTTGATACAACATGGACTTAAAAGTTACAAAACGGGTGTTCGGGGAAATCAATGATTTTCCAGAAACGGTTTTTAAATATCGTGTTTGGACAAACCCTGCGCATCAGACAATACTCTCAAATCAAATTGTATTCATGGCGCCTCCATCGTGTTTTGAAGACCCAAAAGATTGCAAATCGATGAAGCGTTATGATTTAATGACTGATCAGGACATATACGACAAATACTATAATCACTCCCAAAAGAAAAATCAGGACTGGTCAAACGCTCAGCATGCAAAGTTTGCCGAAGAATGGTTTTCGAAAAGTCCCATGAGAGATAAAGAACATTTGAAAAAAATGGCCGTTGTAGATTTCGAGCGATTTAATGAAAGATTCGGTGTCCTAAGCTTGACTGAAAAACCGGCCTTGGAGGCGATGTGGGCAAAATATGCGGATAATCATAAAGGCTTCTGTGTTGGCTTTCATCCTAAAATAATGTTTGAGTTTCTAGGTGGAGGCGGAATTGTTACTTATCATGATGAGTTGCCAATAATAAATTATAATGATGATCACCAGGTAGAACACTTTAAACAAATAATGTGTAAGGAGAGAAAATGGGAATTTGAAAAAGAATATAGGACCTTTATGTTTCGACTTCAACCCTTAACCATCGATGATCGAAGAATCAAACTGCCAAGAGAATGTTATTCTAAAATTATTTTTGGCTCCAAAATGGAAAAGAAGTGTAAGGAGGAAATTATTGATACGTGCAAAAAACAGAATCTTCCAATTATGTATCACAATTGCGTTTTAACGGCTTCAGGAGAAATAACTATTAACGAGGTAAATAAAGTATGTCATGGAATTTGGCTATTGGAATTATTATAATGACGATTTTAAATGGGATTTTAACTCTGATTTGTTATTGCCAGATTACGATCACACAATAACTCTCTTGCAAAGTAATGGCTTAACTATGGAAGAGGCGGTGAAATTTTATAGGTCGGGTTACGTATCTTTTAAAGATCAGGAAATCATAATTGACCGATTGTACGGTGGTCCCCTGCGATCATATGATATGTGTTCTAGATTTTCACCTAGAGAAGTAATAGGTTTATTGAATGCAACGCCGAAATCACGTATCTCAGTAGAGAAGGCTAAGTCATATGAAGAATTAAAGGATATAGTGAACGCTGTAAAGAAAGATCGCAATATTGTTTTAAGGGGACAAACCAGAAATCATTCAATTACTAGAGAAATAAATAACCCATATTTTACAATACCAGAGATTGGCGAAGTTTCGCTTTTACCGTCATTATGGAGAAAAATGTACAAACAAAACCCACACTCATATGATAGCTTTTGTACATTAAGTCTTTTTGAATGGTCAAATGTTTTCTTTTCTGCGTTTGATATAGATGAAATAGAGAGAAGACACCAAGAATTGCTCAATCAAGGTCAACATATATACAGTATGTCTGACATGGAAGATTGTGATGATCCTCTTTTAAGCAAATTTGGCAAGTTTAGAATGGATCTGGCTATGGGGATGAATTACAATTTAGCGACTACTCTTACAACGCTATTGCAGCACTATGGATTACTTTCACCTGTTCTCGATCTTACAGAGAGTTTAGAGGTTGCTCTATTTTTTGCGACTCATCAGTACAAATGCAATAATGGAATTTCGTCTTATCACTTTTTGGGCTCAAACAACAAGCAAGCGGTCATTTACTTAATCGATTACAATAAGAATGAGATGGAAAAGCATAATGAACGGGATGAGTTCTTGAGCTATCTTGAGCCTCAAAGGCCAAAAGCCCAGAAGTGTGTTGTTTCTCGATGTGGTGAATATTCAATTAATTTGCCGACTTTCTATTTGCGAGAAATGATATTTTTAGATTTTGATATATCAGAGAATGTATCAAATTTAGGTGTTAAAGATATTTTTCCGGATAAGAACAGTGATAAATTTCTAAAAGCAATATCAGAAAAACTTCATAAAACAGAGTACGTAACTATTTTTAATTGAGACTTCAATATGCCAGATTTCTATTTACATAAATATACAGCAGAGGAAAGCATGCATTCAGGAATAGTTGCACCGCACAAGTACAGACACCAAACAATAATCAGAGGGGGACTCCAGAATACAGTTCTTGGAGCATGGAAAAAAGATAAGGAGAAAATAGTATCCCGTTATGTCAACGATATGCTAAAATTTTACAATAAGGAAGATGTCTTTTTAGTAATTGTACCCGCGTCGAACACAAAAGTATTTACTGATGATATTTTAGAGGGCGTACAGAAGTTCTTCCCTAATTGTCGGTATATAGGAGAATGCTTTACAAAAAAGGAAGATGTAAGTTTTGGAGACGCGCGATTTAAAGATCATTCTATAGAGGAATTGTTAAACTATATTAACGTTAACGAAGAGGAGATAATGAAAATAGACTCTCCCCGCGAGAAGATTTTTATAATTGACGATGTATATTCTTCAGGGAAGTCGATAGACCTACTTATACATCTTATCCGCACTCACATCAGTCCTAAGTCGGATATAAAAAGTGGTGTAATACTAACGACATAATGATATTGTTTCCTATATAACTGAAATTTATTTGTTAAGAAAAGCCATGGTGTATCATGATTTGTCAGATATAGCACGAGGAGTTTTTGATTGTGCAATATTCCAAATAAAAGATAATTCATATTTAGACTTTCATGAGGAGAGTAAACGATTTTCACTTAAGGAGGACTGGCGAAAAGTCGCAGGTGATGAAATGAGTAAAGGAAAATATCCTTTTTTCAATTTTTGGCTTAAGTTCTCACTCGGGATTGAATATCTGACCAAAGCCGTTTTAATTAATCACGAAATAGACATTTTTCAGAAGAAAGAAGGAAAATTTCATAGTACAGTTCATCGACTTACCGGTAATACTAATACTTTTCAAATTGGAACGGCGGTGAAATTTAGTACAAATCCTTGGCTGCAGGAAGTTATTTCTCAGAAAGGAATTACGCGAGTTAATGAAATCAGCACAGGAACGTTAGGGAAAATTTACAATTTAAAAATTAGGGAATTACAGGATAAAGGAAAAATAAGTGAAGCTGAATTTAATCAGTTAAAATCTGGCTTAAAGCATATTACTGATAATCGGAGGAATAACGACCTACACTTTTACTTTATGTCATCAACATTTATTAATGATGGCGACCTTCCAGAAATTTATATCCCAATGCTAAATTTACTTATAGAAATTTATCATAGAAACTAACTACTTTGTAAGTTACATCTATATCACATCCAGTCTAGCATTCCCTTTCGGTCTCTTCTCAAATCTCGATGGTCTTAAAATAGTTTTCACTGTATCCTGAGAAATT
Organism: Bacteroidia bacterium; assembly: GCA_050186555.1. Taxonomy (GTDB): domain Bacteria; phylum Bacteroidota; class Bacteroidia; order B-17B0; family Aurantibacillaceae; genus Aurantibacillus. The sequence continues at coordinate 5,718 of JBFWYJ010000078.1, read as the reverse complement.
TCATTTCCTTCCTTATCAATAAAAATCTTTGAGATCACCTCTGCGACTTCGTTGGGAGTTGCGGAAAGATATGGTTTGCCGTTTATTTGTTTCTCGTACATTAATTGATAGAAGATATCGACGAATGAATTTAGTTTAGAGTTGATCTGCAGTTTTGGTAAAAGTCCAGGGGACTCAGGGGACTTTTTGAGGGGACTTTCGAGCCTCACCCCCGGCCCCTCTCCTACAGAGAGGGGAGAATTCATCTTCTTACATAACTTGCGTTGCGTTTTAAGGAGGTTCATTTCCAAATCGCATTGAATATCGAATGCAACTTCGCCCGGCGGAATTGCTGCAGGTTTGAACTGTAGGTATTCTGTTTTTAATTCTAAAAGGTAAGATAATTTTTCCTCCGGTGTTTTGTAGCATTGTATCTTTTGTTTTACTTTTTTAAAATTGAATTTGGAGTTGTTGAATTTACCGGACTCGATCTCTTGCCGGAATAGTTCAATAACCACTAAGGCTTTATCAATTTTAATGTTGTGTTCTTTGGTGGTAAAGTGATCGCGGTTGAGGTCGATTAGCTTTTCTAGTTTATTAAGCCAAATAAAAGGATCTGAGAGTATTTCGACCTGGTAACGGATGAATGGCTTGATTTTTGATTTATTAAGCGTGAGGATATTTAAAAGTAATGCCTGGCAATAAGCCTCAAGCGTAAATTTTTCTTCTAGCTTGATATCGAATTCCTGCGGTTCCATGCAAGAAGTATCTGCGACCGGGTGTTCCAAAAACGGAGCTGTGATAATTGGGGTTTTAAACGTTGGCATATTACTATTCCTTTCTTCATTAATTGTTAAACTAATGTAACATTTTTGCGCTTTTCATTGGAGAATGTTGATAAATATAGCAACGTTTTGCTATGTTTTATAGTAATTAGAAAAAGCGGATGCCGTATTCAAGGGGTTTCCCTTGTTTTTCTTTAAGCACGCGAGACAATTGACCAAAATCAATACCTTAGCTTCGATTTTGGAAGCCGAACAAATAGATATTCTGATTGTTGATGATGAGCCAATAATTAGGCATGGCCTCACGGCTTTATTAAAACCTTATCAAATAATCACGATGGGAACAGCAGAAAATGGAGATGAGGCCATTAAGAAATTAGAAACAATGAAACCCGATGTAGTATTACTTGATCTTGAAATGCCGGTTTTAAATGGAAGCAAAGCATTGAACAGTATCAGAAACAGGCACCCTAATTTAAAAGTGATAATTGTTTCTTCGTATCACGACGAAGAGCTTATCAAAGATGTGCTGAACCGCGGAGCACGGGCCTTTATTTCGAAAAAGGAAGGGCACGAAGCAATTGCCGAAGCAATACGAATGGTAAAAAACATTGGAGGTTACACAAGCAATTTACCAGAGTTGATAAGGAACCCGGCGAAGAAAGACCGACATTATTATAGACTGGTATTTACAAAAAAGGAACTGGAAATTATTTCGCTTTTCACACAGGGAAATACAATAAAAGCAATCGCAAGCGAGTTAGGCTGCTCAGAAAAAACAGTGGAAGGGCACCTGACTGTTATATATAAAAAAGTAAAAGTAAAGAACAAAGGGGAATTCCTGAAATATGCTATCGAGGCGGGGCTTCAGTTCTTAAGCTCACAGAGAGAATTCCTTTATAATACCAAGTAAGAAAAAAGCTCTTATTCAGAAAGCAAGGGAAATCCCTTGCTTTTTTGTTTCCAGTTAATAATGTCTTGATGATTTGTTAATAATTACCATTCCTTAGTATTATACTAATATAAAATTTCTTGCGTTCATTTGATTGTATTTGAATTCGTTCTTTTTTCTCACTGGCTTTAGTCCGCCTTAATTGCACTAGTACTTGACTGATCTCTGTTCTTTTGCCTCTATTTAATAATAAGTAAAAAAAACAGCACTTATCACCAACCCATTTTTATGTATACATCTCCTAGCCACGTACAAGGATCAGTGCTTCCTTTTTTAATATTCCAACTTCTTTCACCTAGCATCTTTTGTAAAGCTCGTTGTAGCTTTTTATTCACTTAAAATTCTAACCCATCAAATATGAATACAAGAAATTTTCGCGTAAAAGGACAAATCAGTTGTTTGTTTTCCCCAAATGGTGGTTTACCACCAGAGACCGTTTATCTTGCCAATATTGAGATCCAGCTTTGGCGTAAAACACCCTTGGGAACTGTCTTTCTAGGGAAGGGCATTACGGATTCAAGTGGAATCTTTGTATTTGACCTACGGCTTGATAGTCCGATTGACTATATAGTAGAAGGGAAAATACATCATGTTTTCGCAAGCATATATTTTAATGGTGCTCAATTAATTCCTACAACTACAGTTCCAGCGATTACGTTACATGAAGGATATAATGACATTGGTGCAGTTGAAGTTGAAGTATCAAGTATCAATAATCAAAAACTGCCGGATAACAACTCGGCTGTCAAGGTTTCAAAACCAATTTCTAATTCAGCTAACTTTCATCTTCATTACTCTGTAGATTTAGCCCAAACCGTTTCGTCTGATTTGATTGCAAACTTCACAATTTATGAACCAGACGGATCAATTCAATCTCAATCAACTTTGCATCCTAACACGGAAGGTTATATTCAATTAAGCTCTCCGGTTCAACCCTTAGTTGTGATTAAACCAGAAGGTGAAACTGTTATAAATTATTTTGTAGGTGGTCCATTTGACAGAAGAGACGAAGAAAACTATCTCGAAGTAACCGGTATAGATCCGGCAACAAATATATATACGCTAATATGGGATATTGTAATTCATGATAACACACTAAACATTAAAGATGGAGATGGGAGTTTTCACCAAATTTTGCCGGCAATTTCATTTTCCGCTAACATTAAAGCAATAAACATTAATAAAAACGGACAGGTATTTGGCTTCAATGAAATAACCAATGAATGGGAATTGCTTGGAACGTTACAGTTTACTAGGTTTGAGTTTCCGGAAAATCTTACAGTTGTTTCTGACGGTTTCTATGCACCGTCACCAGGGAGTGGAACAGTAACAACCGGAACCTTAGGAAACCCGGGAACTCCTTTTGAAGATTTCTTTGGAATTACAAGGAACAGGGAACCGTATTTTACAAAAATTTTACTGGAAGTATTTACGGATAACTCAGGAACGCCTCCTATCTTTAATGGAAATTTTGTTGTCAAAGCCGGGGAGACAAATGTACATGACGTACTTCTTTCCGGAGTTCCGCCGACCCAGCCTGATAACTCCCCAAGCATAACTGAAATACAGGCAATAAGCGGAATCACCTTCTCACCTGCATTTGAAGACTTTTTAGTTTCGAATGGACTTACTACTACTAATAAGATTAGACAAGCCGGACCAATTACCTATATCAACGGATTTCCGGCTCCAGAAGTTGGCGAAGAAGAACTGAAAACGTTGCAAGGACATGTTGATTTATTTTCGCTCAATTCCAATGCTACACAGAATCAACATCTGATAGCAGACGGGTATGGTGATCTCCAGAAAATCGGAAACACTCCAAAAGACCAGTTCCTTAATGATGTTGTGGATTCAAGTATGCCTTTATTTGAGGCCGCCAGAATTCACGAAGTAGCAGTTCAAAATCAAAAACTCGTCGGTAATCTGTTGAGTGGATTATTGACTGATTTAAAAATGGTTGATCCAGCCATACCGTCGGTTCCAAATTCCAATTTCATTACTACTTCTTTAGCCAATGCAGTGAACGCTTGTGGCTGCGATGATTGTAAGTCCGGAATTAGTCCTTTTGCTTATTTAATGGATTTAATCAAATACGGGGCCGCACATCTAGATCATAATGCGCCTCCACCCTACATTCATGGTGGAGCAATTAATGCTTTTGTTACCCTTATTTCAGATTTGTTCCAGCAACCCTTTGGCAGTTTGAACGTGAACTGTGACACCTTGCACGACGAATTTTGCAGGGTTAGGCTTGTGACTGAGGTGCTTGAAAAAATAGTTGATATTAAGATAGCTAATGGACAGTTATCGCCGGCGCAAATTGCAAAATTAAACACTGAAAGAAACCAGTTTTTTACTTTAGTATATAAATCTTTATTAATTGAAGCTGGCACTTCACTTGAAGAAGTCAGGGATGTTGTAACAACAAAACCGGAGTCAGCAAAGATTGAAGCTGCACAGGCCTTAGCGAATAAACTGGGCATACCTCTTTATGATCCGGTTTATCCAAATTTCACTGCGGACAGAATGTATCTTACCTTGGTAAATGCAAATCCTAACCAGGTATTAAATGCCACAAATTTAGAAGCAGTTTTTGGTTTCAGGAATACCGAGAGAAATGTGCTAACTAACACTCCGCTTTCCATTATGGAGCAATGGCAGGCCGTCTATTTAAGAAGTGTCTGGAAGGCGGAGGATTATCCTTTCACTAATTACAGCAGGGAAGATGTAGTGTTCAACAACGACAGCACATTTAAACCAAACTGGCTGCCGGTGATTGATCCCGACATAATGGGTTGGAGTGATATGACCTATGTAACCTCACCATATGCCAAAGCATTATGGGCAAGTCGGAAACAGCAATCAGATGCCTTTCTTGACTATTGTATAGGTGATACCACCAACGTTCGACGAACTTCAGCGGATTTTAATAACAGGTTAGTTAAAGTTCTTGACAGAGATATTGTATCTCATGTAATTGATGGAAACATTATACAGTTGCAAAGACCTCTAGGAACGTGGAATAGTTTTAATTTATTGAATCTGGCCTTAAATGGAACTAATACGGATGTAGCTTTGAAAAAACCCACTCCAACTGTGCCCCAACCAGCGATGGTTCGGCCATTGGGAGCAAATCCTAAAATGAGATACAAGAGAGTATTAACTGTACTTAGTGGTTATGTTACCATTCCACCAGGCCCTGGCGGTGAATTTAATCCAACAATTACATTTCCTAATTCGGTAATTGCCGACCAACTAACAGGTGGATATGCCAGGTTTGAAAGTACTAGTGGAAGTAGTCCGTATCAAACAAATCCACCTGTAACATCTTTACAGATAACAAGCGTTGTTTTCACTGGAAATACACAGGCTACCTTGACGCTGACCGGGGGAACCGGGGTTGATTCTAGCTTTCTTTCAGGAACTATGAAGTTTGTGTATGAGGTTGAGGTGCCGATTTTCACTGATGTCATTGTAAATCCTGATAACCTGACCAACAATCTTTTTACGATTACCCACAACTACAATCTGCTAACTCCTGTTCCTGCCGGCATGAGCAGTCCGCTAAGTTATACAACATGGAACCCGCCGGGAACTTGGCCTCCGGTTATTACCGCTACCAACCAGTGGGATAGATTAAAGCAAACTTATAACGCACTTGCCTCGGGAATATCAGTGACAGAACTCACCACGATCATCAATGTAAATTTGCGAATGTCTGTGGCAGCATTTAATCAAATGATGTTGTTCATGCTCAAATGCGAGAATTACTATAATTCGATGTACACATTTGAGAGGCCGACTACGAGTGAACTTTACAATCTCGCTTCTATAATCTGGACTAGCGCAAAAGTTCCTCAAAGAGATACATGGGTAAAAGAAGAAATAAAAGGGTCTTCCACTCCCCCGGCCATGTTAAGATTAAACGGGCAGTTCTTCTGGAAATCCATTACAGAACCAATCGAAGGGGCATGGGATCCAAGCCTGCAAACTATCCCG
>JBFWYJ010000077.1:0-10783 GCA_050186555.1 Bacteroidia bacterium | reverse complement strand
AGCCTCGGATCAGTTGGGGATAATTCAATTGCTTTTTCGTGATAAGTAATTGCTTTTGTCATTTCACCCATTCTTCCATAGTTTTCAGCGATATCATCGTAGTATTCGCCATGCGGATTTATTTTTATGGCCTGATCTAATTCTTGAATTGCCAATTCGTGTTTTCCAATTGTCATTAGACTAAATGCCTTACACTTGTGGGCATAATCCAACTTCGGGTTTAATTTTATTGCCATATTAAAATCTTGAATTGATTCCTCAAACTCTTGCTTATAAAATTTGGCAACTCCTCTGTAAATATATTCCTCTCCCGTGACTGGAGAAAAGTCATAATTCGCATCTGTTATTCTTTGAAAAAGAAATTGAGAAATTTCTAATAGCTCAATACTTTTCGGATTTTCATAATAAAGAACACTAAATATTTCCAAGGCTTTTTTGTAGTTATCCTCTTTGATGTATTTTAGCCCTGCCTGTTTTTTTTCTTCAAATGTCATTATTATCTTTTTTAATTTCACTAATGATGAATTATTGGGAAATAAGTTTTACTGCCAACAATCTCCCAACGATCACTATATATTGTAACATCCTCCTTTTTCAAAAAAGTCTTGTTCATTTTTTTGTTTGACAAATGAAGAGTTAAATTTCCATCTCCGTTTAATATACTGCTTCCATATGCTTTTGTTAGAACATTACTTAATGAGTCGATATCAAATATTAAAAACTTCTGCCAATTGTCATTTAATCTTATTACAAAAAAATAATACATTTCAGTTCCTGTAAAGAGTAAGACATGGTTTTTTCTAAGAGAAAATTGTGCTGAAAATCCTTTATTGTTCTTAAAGGGCTTACCAATTGCCGTTTTTACTTGAACTCTTTTTAAATCTCCTGAAGAGTTTTCGACCGCAAAAATATCATCCCCGGTATCAACTTCAGGAATTGCAACATTCCATCCGCGATACAAAAGTTCAGACATCACAAGAAGGTGACCGGATTTTCCTATATAACCATTATACGCCTTACTCCTCTTCATAAATCCAAGACTTCTTTAACTCTCCTGATCTTGCGTCAATAATGTTGAATTTGCCAATGGAATAGAGCTCGAATTCAGTTAAGCCAGTTAATGCCTTAATTATTTCACGCGTTAAAGAGCCATATTGAAGATTGAAAAGCGTTCCGGTCTGGTGATCTATTTTTAAACTGCCAGCAATAATGGAATTTGGATAAGTGTCTTTCAATTTAATTTTGCTTGACGGATGTAGGCTATAAATATTTCCTTCTGAAAAGGAAGCAATCAATATTTCAAGATAATCTACTTTTTCTGAAATAATTTCATATTCACAATAAAGATTAAAATCCTCAATGTTAGAATTATTTGTAATACTTAGTTTAGTAATTTGGCAATTAATTACTGGTATATTCATTGGTCGGTCGGTACAAATTCCTGGATTCCTGTTGGAAAAATAAGGAGATGCGTTAATAAAGTACTCTCTTCTTGAGCCACTACCATAATCCTTGCATACTTTTATCGGACAAAAAAGTGTTAGAATGTTGTCGCTTGACGATGAAATTTTAGTTATGTAAATTTTATTTGTCCCAATTGTTGAAAGATCTGTTTCTTCATCTGGGTTCAATGTTATTCGTAATTTCATTCTTTCAATCTAAATTATTAATGTTTAATACAGGGAGCCTATTTTCAGCTCTTTTCTATTCGCTTGCATCTTAATTCTTACATTTAAATTAAAAGGCTTCTTACTTTTTTGAATCGCTTTAACCAGTTTATCAACCTCTTTCTTGCTTAAATTATACATCATTCCTCTTGCACCATCAAAGAAACAATTAAGCGATCCTAATGCTTGTCCATATTTTATTGCAGAAATAACAGTATCCCTTTTTAGGGAATCAAACCCTTTCAAACCAGTTTTTCCAAGTTTAGTAATTATGCCCGCAGAAGTCCAATCTCCTGCTCCGGCTGCATCAAAAAAAGTATCAACCTGATTCGCAGGAACCGTCGACCAACTCTTTTGATCTAATTTATGACTGAAACGAAACTTTACCCCATTTTTTCCAAATGTTTCTATTTCTAATGGAACTCTTTGCGCTGGAAACAAGGATGAATAGTTATTTATTCGGTCAGAAGAAAACTTAATAATATCTGAAACTTTTAAGCATTCTTCAAATAATCGCATTTCCCCAATCGATGAAGGTTCAAAATACACTATTGCCCCCTTTGATTTATAATATTTAGCAAAATCTATCGAAGCACGATTTATTCTATCGAAATAAAAGACTTTTGAAGCGACATTTTTTTGAACTATACTATCTACATCAGCACTAAGAACCGGCTTGTATCGTGGTAACCAACTACCATCATCCGGATTTTTAAATTCAAACCTATGAATTGGCTGACCATTTTTATCTTTCTTTATTCTTTGGATAATAATTGGAGTGCTTCCATCATCGGTTATTGAAATCATATTTACTTTAACCTTCCATTTTTGAAGATCACTCAAAAGTTCCTTTGCAGCATTATCCTTTTTTAGTCTTGCAATTGGATAGGAATCCCAAGACAGGAATGATAAAATTGACATAACATTACCGCATGATCCTCCGGCAAATATTTTCAATGGAGTTTTTGGGCTGCCATTCATTATTACATCCAACGCAACCAAACCTGTACCTACACATATTAGGGTGCTTTTTTCTTTTTTCTTTTTTAATTTATTCATAGGGATTTCCGGCTAACCAAAGTTCGACTAAATTATTTTCATTTAAAATTTCTTCAAGGGATTTTTCTTCACCAAGAACTAAATCATGTCCTAATGATTCCACATGCTTTATTCCGGCATTTTTTCCTTCTTCTCTCGATTCAAACACAGCTAAGAAAGCACCAACAGTTAAGAGTTTACTGGCGAAAGCAGACACAATTATTTTACACCCACTTAGAATGCTCAAGGACTTATCGTAACGTCTTATTGCTTTCTTCAAGAGGCGATAAACCTGAAAGGGATTCTTTTCATGAGCATAAATTATATTTTTGGGATCAAAACTACTATCATTAAATAATAAATCTTGATACTCAATAATTAATTTGTCCGATCTCTTTAAATCTTTTGAAGGGAAGGGTAACACCGGGCAAATCTCTGCTGCGTCAATTTCTTTTCGAATAGTATCATATTGTTTAGTTTGTCCTTCCCCAAGTAAAGCTAACCAAACCTCTTTGTGTTGTTTAGTTTTTGCTGTGTCATTAATACCAAGTCCATGAATAAAAATTCCTTCTTCCGCTTCTCCATTGTCATGGATTTTAGAATCAAGGGTAGCATTCTCTGTAACGATCACATGGAGATTTTTTTTGTCTTTTGCATCGCCTTCTTTATTCCCATTTTTTATTATTGTCATTAATTTATTTAATAATGGCAGGAATATCCCTCTTGGCATTGCGCTAATATCCAATATGATTTCATTGTAATTTCTTAAATCTTCAGCGTTAAAGGACTGAGTGGCATTGATGGAGGCAATACTTTTATCGTCTTCCGATCTTTGAATTATGTTCTTTTCAACACAAGGAGTCAAGGAATTTTCTGACAAAAATGCCGTAAGTTCATTTATATGCTTTTGAACCAAGGAGTGGTTTGCTGTTCCAATGTCTTCAACTTGTTTATAATACCTCAATGCTATAGTATCTTTGAGTCCCTCGCTCTTATTCGAGTAAATGGCCTTTATACCAACATTCGTTCTTGGATCAAATCCAATTCCCATAATAAACAAAACGTCTCGTTTGTCTTCCGTAAGATAACTCTTCCAAAATGGCGAAAATTCATCACCTGCTTTAATAAAATAATTTTCCCAATACATATTACATTGCCATTTTGTTTTGCCCTTTCGGTTTAAAACCATTATTAAACCACCCTAACAACTCAGTTAGTTTTTTTTCTTTAAATCCACCATTGTTCATTGGTAAATTATATTTTGCACAATACATTTTATTTAAATAAAGTAACATCCATGTTTTATTTTTACAATTATAATTCAATTCGAAATCTATTAAATTATAAGAAATACAATCTGCAATACATTTAGCAAGTGCATAGTACGGGTGGTTTTTATCTTTCAATGCTTCGTCTTTTAGAATTACTCGATCAGTCATTAAAATTGCAACTGCGTTAAGCCCCGGTGAGTTCCATGCATTAGGGAGATGCGTTTCATAATTGCAAAACTCTCCAATAGAGTCAAGAAATATTTTAATTTTTGAGAAATTAGGAACTTTATTAGTTAACTCGTTCCATTTTATCTTATTCACTACATTTTTAATAATTGACTCTTGCTTCTTTGGGGATATTTCAAGCCTGTAGTTACTATTTACTACTCTTTTTATTTCGTTATTCTTTATTTCTTCAAATAACTGCCCTGATATCAAAAGGAACTGTTCTATATTAAATGAGGAAAGACGACAGACTTTAGAAATTCCAAAATAGAAAGGGATTTGAAATTCTTTATTAATAAATAATTGTGCAGCGGTGCGAACATCCGATCCTTGTTGTGCTTTTAATTCTTCCTCTTGCAACGAATCTTCATCGTCTAAACTCAATCGTTGTTGCGCTTTATTAGAGTCACGAAACAGTAATACCTCTAAAGATCTCCATTCGGATAGTTTTTCATATAAATCAGCAGTTATATTTTCCTTATTGTCTATCCAAACCTTGTATCTATCCGAATTACCATAAGTAGATAAAATTCTATTTTTTACAATTTCTATCGCTGCCGTGATTTTAGCTTTCTCTTCTTCATCAAAATCTTCCATTAAGTAACTTGCGAATTCGCGAGGAGTATCCAAAGCAAGAGCAATCCTACGATTAGCAACCGACTTGGCAAATTTTTCAAAAGCAACGTATTTTTTAGACCAGAATTTTTCAATATGAATTGTAGTCATATCTCTACCCTCGGTATTCCCTTCCGAAAACAACTCGTCCATTGTTAAAGCTTTTAGTCTTTCAGAAATCCAAGTGTTAACTGAGGGGCGTTTTTGAATAATTGTTGTAACCAAATGCGTTCTTTGAAAAGCCGAAAGATTATGAACGTCATCAAGCATCACTAAAATTCTTTCCTTTATTTTCTGCCCATCAATTGAGAGGTTATTTGGGGCAAGTAAATCCAATGCAAAAAGGTTATCAGTTCCTTCAATTATTCTATGTTGATTGGTTTGAACACTATCAATTTCTTTGCATATAATTTCTTCCTGATCACAAGCCCAATTAAATAATTCAAATCCGGTGGTTATTTTTCTAATAGCGGTTGGTAATAATAGATTGTTTTGGAAATCAAAGCTTATTCTCTTGTAGTCTTCAATTGATTTAAATTCATTTATAATTGAAATAGATTGAAATACTGATAAAATAATCCTGATGTTAACAAGAGAAAAGAAAATTCGAATTTTTTGGGTGTCGTTTAGGTTTAAGAACTCTATCGAAACGTACTCATTATTAAAAGGAACTAAAGAGCCTATTACTTTTACATTGCCATCGTCATCATAAACTCCGATTTTTTTTAACTCTACAAATATTTCCCGATTATGTTCGTCATGTTTACTTGTTTCCTTAAGTTTTTTCAAAATTTGAGGCGTAAACATTTTAAGAAGAGTTGTTTTTCCTCCTCCGGGTGAACTTCTTAAGATTGTTACATTATTCCAAATCTTTGAATCCCCCTGATTAAAAATATTCAAAACCTCCGGACTAAATAAATTCAAAAATTTATCATCCAACTCTATATATTCCGAAGCTCTCGCAAAAAACGGATTAATCTCTGTCATATTAATTCTTTATGTCTTGGTACTCGTGGGAACAACCCTTCAAATTTTGCATTTTCATAAGCCCATAAAATTGATAAGGAATTATTTGGGCAATTATGGTATAATATCAAAGGCAGTGAGCATTCACCAAATCCTAATTTAACTTCACCGCCTCCAGTGTGCCTATCCTCTAAATTTTCTCCATCATAATATGCATCTTTTTTGCAAAGATCAATTATGGCTGTAGAATTTTCATTCGTCAATCTATATGAATCAGGGATCAAGTAAACAATATGAAGTTTAGGGGAAGATTTTAGTTTATATGCCTCTTTTAGTTTTTGAAAATTGGACTCAATATTATTTTTCGCCTGCTCAGTACACAGGTATAAAACTATGTGAACTTCAAGATTTTCCAAATCGAAAACCCCTTTAAATTCATCATTCGTATAGATGCTTTCATATAAGGCGTTAATTTTTCCCTTTAGTTTTGTTTCCTTATCACTATATTTTAAATAAGATGTACCGCTTGCTGAGAAGTCATCAAGAAGAAATAACACTTTAAATTTATCTTCTTCCGTATTAGGAGCTCTACCCAAATTTTTTGTTTGATCTGCAACTAATTCTTCTTGCATTTTGGATGCTCTTTTCGCAGACAACTCATAAGTTTGATAAATTTGTTCATGTGATAAAACCCCGGTATTTGATCTCCTGAATATTTCGATTCTTGCTCCGTCACTTAACCCACAAAACAATGATTGCCTTATGAGAGATTTAAATTGAGGGCTATTTGATATCTCCTTTATTTTGTATTCGGGAATCTTTAATTCTTCACTTACTTTCTTAAAAAGGATAGGTTTTATAATATCCGGGTAACAAGAAGATACTAATAAATCCATTTCAGGGCTTGAGATATAAATGAGTGAATTTTTGATAAATTCCAAAGCTACTTTTCTATCCTTTAAATCAGAAAATTGATTTAACCATAACGCAAATCGTTCAATAAATCTCATTCCGGGGGAAAATTGTTTGTAGCCGTCATATTTGAATTTTGCCATCGTTTGGAAGAATTTTCTATTCACAGCAAATTCCTCTGCATCACAAATTTCCCCCGTAAGCTGATATAACAAACCTTGTACTATTTCTGTTTTCATAACACAATTTTAAAACAACTTTCCTTCAGTTGTATTTTACTTAAATAGGATAAGGTAGCCATTGAGCTACTGTAACCTACAGCGGATAAATTCCAACAAGTATCAGGATGAGAAGAAACTTCATCTACACTTAAAGAATATGGAGTTGCAAGTAACTCGAAATCATTTCCAGGCCATTGCCCCTTATCTCCAATCGTAAGGCAATTATTAATTTTATTTGACTTTTTGGAATGCTCAAGGCAATAATTAACAACATTCATTTTTGTTGCTTTTTTCCCAACTACCAAATCAATAGAATGACTCGATTCAAGTAGCTGTAATTCTCCTCCCGAGTGAGTTACAGCAAAATTTTGAACTATTTTTCGTATGGTTTCCCAATTAGTATGATCTGTAGTCTCAATGGTTAATTGATGTGGTCTGAGTTTCATTTCAATATTGCTCCACGGCAAGCTTAATTTTTTAATCTCAGATTCAATAAATGTAAGTTTCTGATTTGGTTTTAAATCCGTATTTGGACATGTTTCATCATTTAAGCTGCTAACATCGGCTCCGTTATAATATCCGACAATGATATTCTTCCAAAATTTCTTAGGAATGGCAGTTCTTAAATCTTTTCGAACCGATGCGCCTCTTCCTGTGGCAACTCCAATAATAATTCCGGCTTTCAATAATTTGACAAGCGCATCAGATATCTCTTTTGAAATACCTGTATATCTTTCCTTTTGAGAACACAGAGTTCCATCATAATCAAAAACTATAGTACTATAGCTAATTGCACTTAATTTCTTTTTAAAATTCAAGTATTTATTCCTCCAAAACTCAATCTCGCTTGAATCAAGAAGATTTACAGAAGATTTATTTGCCTTCTTTAGAATAGATTGCTCTTCTTCAGCAGTAAGATTTAATGAAGAAAACTGTTTGTAAAAAGACGAATACCTCAGATGATATAGCTTGCTTCCAAATGCAGGAACCCCCGGACGACCCGGATCTATTTTAATATTTTCTCCAACGGCATTAACAACATGGTAAGCTTTAACCAATAAATCTATTGAACAATTAGCTCCCGATTTTTCGCTTGACAAAAAGAGTCGAGGAATATTTGATGGAATTAACCCAAGTGTTTTTTCCGCAATTTGCTTTTCTTCAGGCGTTACCAATGCAATTATGGCAGAATTCTCTTTCCTTTTTGCAAACCAATGATGTCTACCATGTCCAAAATTTCTGTAGTCGGCAAGAAGTACGCTTCCGAGAGCCGCTTCGGTAAACTTTGATTCGAAATCATACGCTATAGCTGTAGACCATCCACCATATAGAACTGTGACTGTCGAATCAAACTTCAACATTTGAACAAAATTTGATATGTCTTTCTTAAAGTCATCTTTAATTTTCCATTTCTGATTGTCGCTGTCAACGACACCCGCTGCCTTTCCAAGAATTGTAAAAAAAGCGGTGAGCGAATTAGTAGCTAAAAAACCATCCTTCCTTGTTGGAATATCAAATTCAAAACCCTCGCTTACTGAATATGAATTTGCCAATTTTGTTAAGGGAGCATCCTTTCTCATACAGATAGTTGTAATAGAATCTGCGTGGTTCTGAAGCGCAACTTTAAAAGCAAATAGAATATCATTGTTTCTCCCGCTTGAACTAATAAATAGGACTTTAGAATTTTTTAATGAAAATCTTGCATAATATAATTCCAAGGGAGTAATTGCCTTCGCGATACAACCTAAATTTTGGTAAACAGAAGCTGCAAAATGACATGCACTTAGTGATCCTCCCGAACCAACTATAAACAAAGGTTTAGTTACATTTTTAAAAATACGATCTTGAATCAAACTTGTATCTTGATCCAATGCCCAGTTTACTGTTGAATAACTTTCTTCTATTTCTTTTTTAAAAGGTTTGCCCATACTTAGTTTCCTTGGATTGCATTTTACTTGTTGTGTTTGTTCTTATTATTATGCTTAATTTTTTCTTCAGCTACATGCATTGCTTTTAATGCAACATTTTCATCTTTTACAACTGCGCATAATTGATCAGCAAGCCAAATAGTGACCAACTCTTCTTCGTTTATTTTGAAAATTTGTGCAAACTGAATCACCTGTTCTTTTTTCGCTTTTCGTTCACCTCTCTCAATTTTACTAAGCATAGGAGTATCAATTTCCAATAAACTTGAAACCTGTCTTTGAAGTAAGTTTTGAGTTTCCCTCAATTGCTTAATTCGTTCACCGAATTGATTTTCCATTTACAATATTTTGACTTGTCAGTTATTGACAAATATACCTTTTTACATCAACCGATTCTAAACTTGTGACAAAAAAATGAAATTTAGTTTTCAACAACTTTAAAACTTAAGTACTTGAATATCAATTGCAAGTATTTATTTTGAAATAAAAAAGGGAATATATTTGGCAATATTGCAGAACATTTATACTTTTGATATGCAGTTAAAGAAAAACTACAGCGAATGAGCCCTAACAAATTAAATCCTAAAATGATAGCGTTGGCGAGAGAGTCACGGGGTTTATCCCAGTTCGAGTTGGCTGAGAAATTAAATCTCTCTCCTGCACATATGTCACGCATAGAACAAGACTTTCGAGAAGTTGGTCAGCATCATTTAAATGAGATTTGCACCGTTTTAAACTATCCCGAAGGTTTCTTTTATCAGGAAGGTGAAACACTCCCTCCTGCACTTGCATTGCGTAAGCGGAATAAAGTGGCACAGAAAGTTCTTCTTCCGGTTGAAGCAGAAGTAAATATTAATCGCCTGCACGTTGAGAAACTATTAAACGCAATCGGTCTTCCTGAAATCAACTTACCGATTTTGGATATTGAAAAGTTGGGATCGCCTGCCGAGGCCGCAAGAAAACTTCGCAAACTATGGAAAATTGAAAGAGGTGCAATTAATAATCTCACGCAAGTTTTGGAAGAGAACGGATTGTTTTTAATCAATTTTGATTTCAATACCGACCGTGTAGATGGTATGAGCATTTTAGCAAGCGGTAAGTTTCCGATAATGTTTTCAAATAAAAGAAATTTAGGGGATCGTCAACGATTTACTTTAGCTTATGAGTTAGGGCATTTGGTAATGCACCTTTATACAAATCCTTCTTTCACAAGAGATATAAGCCATGAAGCAAATGAGTTCGCTGCCGAATTCTTAATGCCGGAAAAAGATATCAAAGGAGACTTTAAAGATGGCGTTACACTTAACATCTTGGCAGATTTAAAACGTAAGTGGAAACTTTCCATGCAGGCGTTATTATATAGAGCAAACGATATCGCTATTATAACCGATAATCAAAAAAGGTATTTGATAAATCAATTTAACTCAATGAATATCCGCAGAAGAGAACCTGCGGAACTGGATATCCCACGGGAAAACCCAATGAAGTTGAGAGATATGATTACCAACTACAAAAACAAACAAAAATTAAATGTAAAACAACTCGCTTTGTTCTTTAATTCAAGCGAGGATGAGTTTTTAAGTAAGTATTCGTAGTAAAAACATAAATAGAGAGGGAAAGAAAGATGAGCATCACGACAGAAAAGTTCGATTTGAAGGCTTACTCAAAAAAAGAGTTAGCAGAGAAGTATGAAGTGTCAGTAAAGACATTCAACAAGTGGTTAGAACCTTTTAATGAAAAGGTTGGAGCAAAAAGAGGTCGCTATTATACAGTGAACCAAGTTATAATCATCGTAGAGGTGTTAGGTCTGCCAGGTGTAATGCACTAAATTCAGTTTACACGTTTTATTTTCTTGAAAATTAATTGGATGGGCGGCCTGAATGGCGGCCTTTTACTTTTTATTTAAATCCTCCCGACATTCCCCCCGAATAAATCCGCGATCA